>JALYXP010000400.1 GCA_030947045.1 Verrucomicrobiota bacterium
GCACCGAACACGCTTTCGAAAACGCCAGATACATTCTGGAGCAGCAAAAGCGACTGAATGACGACTCACCCGATCCTGCGTTGACGCTGCGCGAGATCGTTCCGCGCTTCACCGACGATCTCGAAACCTTCTACCTTTCGCCCCAGGGACATCATAACTGGCGCGGCGGCCTGCCCTACGAGCAGTTCCCGTTTCGAAAAGTGGTGTCGTTACAGACGGTCGTCTCGCGAAGCTAGCGCGTCTCGATTTCGCGCAGGCGCGCCGCCATGCGCTCGCCTGCCGCACGCAGCGAGAGCTTCTCGCGCAGCTCCTCCTGCGCCCGTGCGCCGACGGCTTTTGCCTCTGACGGATTGTCGAACACCTGTCGCATTAGTGACGCCGCGTGATCCATTGATGGCTCTGCCCAGCGGAAGCCGCTCCTATATATCTGGCGCTCCTCCTGCACGTCGGTCATCTGAAAGTCGATGAGGTAGCTATTTTCTTGGTTCATGAAATCCAGATTCCCCGAGTAACCGGTGGCGATCACCGGCTTGCCGAGCAACATCGCTTCGGCCATCCCGAGGCCGAATCCCTCGGATCGATGCAATGAAACATAGCAGTCGCACATCTGCAGATAGCCGTAGGCCTTCTCTCGCGAGAGCAGCTGCCTAACGAGTAACACGCCCGCCTGATCCGCAGCATGCTTCAATTCGGCAGCCTCGCGAGGATCTGGCGCGCCAACGCTTGTCTTCAGCACCAGAGTCGCTTTCTCATCGGCGCGGAAAGCACGGCGAAACGCACGGATCGCCGCGAGCGGATTCTTGCGTTCGACGACACTGAACATGTCGAACATGAACAGGAAAACGCAGTGATCCTCCGGAATGCCGAGATCACTTTTCGACACGGACTCGACTTCAGGAACTTCGACACCGGGCAGCATGCGGTGCACCGGCACATTCATTCGCGTCCGCATCGCTGCCGCAACGAACTCTGTCGGCGTCCAGATTTCATCGAGCAGTGGCAGCATCGCGACCCACTCCTCGGGAATCGTTTCCAGCTCCCAGGCCCAGTATGCGATTCGGTAAACACCGGGCCGGCGATGCCATCCAGCTCGCTCGTAGGCCGTCACGAAATACGGCGTCGGCGCGACGGTAATTACCGTTATCGGAAAAATTTCGAGGCCGAGCCAATTCTTCCGTGGGGTAAGCGTCGTCTTGATGCCCGCCGGCACGTCGCGACACGATGTGATTAGACCGGCGCGTTCGAAGGCTGTCTTCGTCCAGATCGCAGCCTGCTGAATGCCCGACGGATAGCAGAAATGACTGAGGACGTTAACGCCCGGTTGCCGCGCGGAAGCCAGCACTGCCGGCGGACGGTCCTTCAACTGCGCGGACCAATGGTGTAATGCCGGATATTCCAGCAGTAGCGCTTTGCGTAATGCGCGCCAGCCGCCGCCCGTCAAAGCGGCCGGAAAGCGAGCCTGCCACTCGCAATTTACAAGGTAACAGAGCCCAACACCGTCAGCCACCTTTTCCGCGGCCTCGTGCAGGAACCAGAGGATCTCATGGTCTTGCAGCGCCTGATCGGTCCGCCCGAATGTCGCTAGCCAGCCTAAAAAATGCCGTTGCCCAGCTGGCACCAGAGCCAGTGGAAACAGCCGCTGCAAGTCGCGATCCTGCAGGTACACGTCGCGCGTCCGTTCCCCAGGCGAACGGCGAAAGACCCCGCGGACCTTCTTTAGAGCAGCATCCGAAAGGCCGAACCGACGCGCGCCGTGCATCGCAATCCACCGCGCAAAGCCACCTCCTCCGTCATCACTGAGCGCGCGAGGAAAACGCCACCGCAGCCACCAACTACTGCGCCACAGCGCGATCACGAAATACGCCGCGAAAGCTTCGCTGATCTCCGCCCCCGCGGGATCAAGCGTCGGCAGCTCAAGACCATGCGCGGCGCAGATCGCGGGAAAATCCGCGCGGAATACATCGATGTCAGCGGAGATCGCTACCTCGGACATCGCCCGCAAGGCTATTGTTTCGCAGGCCTCCGTCAATCCAGCTAACGCGGGTCCCGGTGCAGGATTATCGTCTGGCCTAATGGCTACTGCCGCCAGAAGTTAGCGGCATGTCACCGGCCGAAATCGAGACGATGCGATCCGTCGAGGACGATCTTTGGTGGTACCGCGGACTTCGCGCACACGTCATCAACTCGGTCGCGCCGACCCAGGCTGGCTTTAAATTGCTCGATGCTGGCTGCGGCAGTGGCGGCATGCTCGCTCGTCTGCGAAAGCATTTCCCCTCAGCATCCCTTACCGGGATGGACTTCGTCCCGCGCGCGCTGGAGCTCACACGGGAGCGAAACATCGGCGCGGAATTAGTGCAGGGTCGCGCTGACGATTTGCCTTTCGCAGATTCCTCTTTCGACGTGGTGCTGTCGCTCGATGTCATTGTGCTTCACGGCATCGATGATCGCGTCGCGATCTCTGAAATGCATCGCGTTCTCCGGCCCGGTGGCAAATTAATCGTCAATGTCGCGGCGTTCGATTTTCTGCGCGGCAGTCATGATGCCGCGACAAATATGGCCCGCCGCTACACCCGCTCTCGCTTGTCGCGCTTACTGCAGGAATCCGGATTTACGATCAAAACGATCACTTACTGGAATGCGACCCTGATGCCGGCCGTTGCGCTCGTCCGCTGGGCGAGCCGCCGCAAGGCGCGTCAGCCCGATGTGCGGTCGGATCTCGAACCAGTCTGGGCGCCGTTGAACAGCGCGCTCGGTGTTCTCACTCGCACTGAGCTCGCGGTCAGTCGAAAGTTCACACTCCCTTTTGGCAGTTCGCTTTTCGCTGTCGCTTCCAAATGAACGACGCCCCACGCCCCACGCTTAGCATCGTTGTCCCGCTCTATAATTCCGAGGGAACATTGCCGTCGTTGCTTGATCGGCTTTGCGCCCTCAACATCGAAGGGGGTTCCGAGATCGTGTTGGTGAATGACGGTAGCCGCGACGGGACCGAAGCCGTCGCTTTACACCTGATCGAGCGATGCGCGCGGCCCGTCACTTTCGTCAGTCTCTCTCGCAACTTTGGTGAACACAGCGCTGTTCTCGCAGGCCTTCGCGCGAGCCAAGGACACTTTATCGTCACGATGGACGACGACCTCCAAAACCCGCCGGAGGAAGTGCTGAAACTCCTCCTGACCGCGACGACAGAAAAGCGCGACGTCGTTTACAGCACGTTCGATCGGAAACGACATTCCTGGTGGCGTAACCTCGGCAGTCGGCTAACGAATCGTCTGGCTGATTGGAGCATCGACAAGCCCAAAGGGCTCTACCTTTCCAGCTTCCGTTGCATCTCGCGTTTCGTGGCCGATGAGATCAGCAAGAGCGCTAATCCATATCCATACGTTGATGCCCTGATCTTCCAGGTAACGCAGAACGTCGGCGTGGTCTCCGTGCGGCATGACGCCCGTTCCGTTGGCGAAAGTGGTTACACGATCCGCGCACTCGTCCGGCTCTGGACAAGCATGTTAATTAATTCTTCCGTGCCGCTGCGCCTCGCTGCCGCACTGGGATTTATGATGAGCGCGCTTGGCTTCATTTCCTTTATCGCCGTTTTCATCAACCATTACCTCGAGCAAGAGCCACTCGGCTGGGGGTCGCTCATGGCCGCGCTCGTCATCTTCTCGGGCGCGCAACTCCTCCTCCTCGGCATCGTCGGCGAATACATCGGCCGCATCTACCTGCGCGTGTCAGAGCGGCCGCAAAGCGTCGTGCGTTTCCGCACAGAACATCACGGGCGCTAGCTTGACTGAAGTGCCTGCTTCAGGTTTCGTGCCCTGTCGCTCGTTGCGGCACTGAACACCTGACGTGAATCACATCTCCGCCTTCACTCGCTCGTCGATCGGCAAAAAATTCATCGTCGCGGCGACGGGCGTGGTACTGCTCGGGTTCGTCATCGGCCACCTGCTCGGCAACCTGCAGATTTTCCTCGGGCCGGATTGGATTAACTCTTACGCCGAGCATCTGCAAAATCTCGGACCGTTCCTCTGGATGATCCGCGCTTTTCTGCTCGTGAACGTGATTTTGCATATCTGGTTTACCATTGGCCTTGCGATCGATAATCGCCGCGCCCGACCCGAGGCCTACGCGCGTAAAGTTCATGTGAAGGCAACGTTTGCTTCGCGTTACATGTGGCTCAGCGGCCTCGTCGTGCTGGCTTTTATCATCTATCACATCGCTCACTTCACGCTCGTCCTCGCAGATCCGCGGCTCGCTAGTTTGAAACCGGACGCGCTCCAGCGGCACGACGTGTATTCGATGATGGTCTACGGCTTTCGGAACATCATCGTCTCTGCGTTTTACATCTTCGCGATGTTCCTGCTCATGCTTCATCTCACCCATGGCGCGTCGAGTTTCTTTCAGTCGCTAGGCTGGAATGATAAACGAATGACGCCCCGGCTCGCGCTTCTCGGTCGCATTTTCGCGTGGCTCATTTTCATCGGTTACACCTCCATCCCGGTGGCCATCCTGCTCGGCTGGGTCAAACCAGCGCAGACGCTATGATCGGCACTCTTGATGCTCATGTTCCTTCGGGTCCGCTGGACAAAAAATGGTCGAGCTACAAAGACCACGCACGGCTCGTCAGTCCGGCGAATCGCCGCAAACTCGAGGTGATCGTCGTCGGCAGCGGACTGGCCGGCGGGTCTGCTGCCGCAACGCTGGGAGAACAAGGCTACAACGTGAAGTGCTTCTGTTTCCAGGACAGCCCGCGCCGCGCGCACAGCATCGGGGCGCAGGGTGGAATCAACGCGGCGAAGAACTACCAGAACGATGGCGACAGCGTTTTCCGCCTCTTCTACGACACGATCAAAGGGGGCGATTTTCGCTCGCGCGAGGCCAACGTTTACCGGCTAGCCGAAGTCAGTAACCTGATCATCGATCAATGCGTTGAACAGGGCGTTCCATTCGCGCGTGAGTATGGCGGGCTGCTCGCGAATCGCTCCTTCGGTGGCGCACAGGTTTCGCGCACGTTCTACGCACGCGGCCAAACCGGCCAGCAACTCCTGCTCGGCTGCTACCAGGCGCTTTGCCGACAAATCAGCGCCGGCACCGTGGAGATGTATCCACAGACCGAGATGCTCGATGTCGTCCTGGTCGACGGACATGCGAAGGGCATTATCACGCGCAATCTCGTCACTGGAAAAATCGAGGCGCATGCCGCGGATGCCGTTGTTCTCGCGACCGGCGGCTACGGCAACGTCTTCTTCCTCTCCACAAACGCGCGCGGCTCAAACGTGACCGCGACGTATCGCGCTTACAAGAAAGGCGCGCTCTTCGCGAATCCTTGCTACACGCAGATTCACCCGACTTGCATCCCGGTCAGCGGCCAGCATCAATCGAAACTGACGCTGATGTCCGAGTCGCTCCGCAACGACGGGCGCGTCTGGGTTCCAAACAAACAAGGTGATACTCGCGCACCAGCTGACATCCCTGATGCGGATCGGGATTATTACCTCGAGCGGAAATATCCGAGTTACGGAAATCTCGCCCCGCGCGACATCTCATCGCGCAGCGCGAAGGAAGCGTGTGACGATGGCCGCGGCGTCGGTCCAGGTGGACGCGGCGTGTTTCTCGACTTCGCCGACGCAATCAACCGGCTGGGCGAAAAAACAATCCGTGAGCGCTACGGAAACCTTTTCGACATCTACGAAAAGATCACCGGCGAGAACGCGTATCAGCAGCCGATGCGGATTTACCCGGCCGTCCATTACACGATGGGCGGGCTCTGGGTTGACTACAATTTGATGAGCAACATCCCGGGGCTGCACGTCATCGGGGAGGCGAACTTCTCCGATCACGGCGCGAATCGGCTCGGCGCGAGCGCGCTCATGCAAGGCCTGGCCGACGGCTACTTCGTGCTGCCGTACACCCTGCCGACTTATCTCGCCGGGCAGGTCGGCAAACGGCCGTCGGTCGATCATCCGGAGTTCCGCAAAGCCGAGGCCGACGTGCGTGCGCGAATCAACAAGATGATCGGCGTAAACGGGAAGCGCTCGATCGATTCATTCCACCGCGAGCTAGGCCTGCTCCTATGGGATAAATGCGGCATGGCGCGAAACGCGGCCGGTCTGCGTGAAGCTCTCGCGCGAATTCCCGAGCTGCGCGAAGAATTCTGGCAGAATGTTCGAATCCCCGGCACCGGCGAGGAATACAACCAATCGCTCGAACGGGGCGGACGCATCGCCGACTTCCTCGAATTCGGAGAATTGATGTGCACTGATGCGCTCGCGCGCGACGAATCGTGCGGTGGCCATTTCCGCGAGGAGCATCAAACGCCGGATGGCGAGGCGCTGCGCGATGACGTGAATTTTGCCTCAGTCTTCGCGTGGGAATTCCAAGGCAACGGCACGATCCTGCCGCCGAAACTGCATCGCGAGCCGCTCGAATTCGAGACCGTCGAGCTCGCGCAGAGAAGCTACAAATGAACTTCAACCTTCGAGTTTGGCGCCAGAAGACTGGCGATCCCAATGGCAAGCTGGTCGAATACAAAGCCAGCGATATTTCGCCGGACACGTCGTTCCTCGAGATGCTCGATATCGTCAACGACGGGCTCGTCGTCGGTGGCGATGATCCGATTGCGTTCGACTCGGATTGTCGCGAAGGAATTTGCGGGACCTGTTCGCTCACAATTAACGGGGAAGCGCACGGCCCTGATCATCCGGGCGCGGCGTGTCAGCTGTTCATGCGTCGGTTTAAGGATGGCGATACCATCACCGTGGAACCGTTTCGCGCGAAGCCGTTTGGTTTCGTGAAGGATCTTGTCGTGAATCGCAGCGCCCTTGATCGCATCATTCAAGCGGGCGGTTTTGTCTCGGCGCGCACTGGTTCGGCGCCCGAAGCGAACTCGATTCCAGTCGCGAAACATAACGCGGATCTTGCGATGGAAGCAGCAGCCTGCATTGGCTGCGGCGCGTGCGCCGCGGCATGTCCGAATGCCTCGGCGATGCTTTTCACGTCGGCGAAGGTCTCACAGCTCGCTCTCTTACCGCAGGGCGATCCGGAGCGGACCGATCGCGTGCTGAACATGGTGCGCGTGATGGATGCCGAGGGATTCGGCAACTGCTCGAATACTTACGAGTGCGAAGCGGTTTGTCCCGCTGAGATCAGCGCTAGTTTTATCGCGAAGCTGAACCGCGAGTACGCGCTCGCAACTCTGCGCAAAAAGGTGGGCGAATAATCACCGCACGCGGCTAGACCGTCTCGCACGAGAAGGTCCAGAGTTCCGGATCGAGCTCCGCCTTCGCGCGCCGGGCGAGCGCCCCGGCATTCGCCGGATCGCGGAGCACCGCGAAGACAGTTGAGCCGGATCCAGACAGCAGCGCGGCACCGACTTCAGGTTGGTCGAGCAGCCACATCTTCATGCGCGCCAGAAAGAGCTGTTTCTCAAATACCGGCCGCTCGAGATCATTTACGAAGCTGAATCCGCCGAACTGCTGCTCGCTGTAGCGGACGCCTCGGAGTTCTCGTGACTCGTTCCAGCGTGAATACGCCCACGGCGTGGGGACGCCGAAAGCTGGCTTCAGCAGAAGTAACGCAAGCGGGCTCGGCAGGCCAGAGGGCTCTACCAGCTCGCCTCGCCCGCGACAAATCGCGGCGGACCGGAAGATGAAGAATGGAACATCAGACCCGATCTCAGCACCGATGTTCGCCAACCCCGTCTCGGAAAGCGGCGCAGCGAAGAGCTCGTTCAACGCGAGCAGCACAGTCGCCGCGTCGCTGCTGCCGCCGCCTAATCCAGCACCGTGCGGAATGCGTTTTTGCAGCCCGATTTTCAACCCGCTGTCGCGCTTTGTGCGGGCGAGGAAAAGACGGGCCGCCCGGACGACTAGGTTATCGTCACCCAGAGGTAGCGTCTCGTCGTCGCAACTGAAGTGCACCTCACCGCTCGAAGACTTCTCAATGCTGAGCTCGTCGTGCAGCGAGAGCGGCGCCATCAACGTCTCGACGTCATGAAAACCGTCGCCGCGTCGTCCCAGGATGCGGAAGTTAAGATTAATCTTCGCCGGCGCGCGGAGCTGCATAAAGTCGAGTCTGCTCACGAACGCACCGACCATACAGGATGAAGCGCGAAGTTAAAAATCCCGCCGAACGGCTAATCGTCGCGCTCGATTTTTCGACGCCGCGCGAAGCGCTGACTCTGGTCGACCAGCTGAGTAGCCACGTCTCGTTCTTCAAAATCGGACTTCAACTCTACACAATCGCCGGTCCGGAGATCGTCCGCGAGGTTACTGCGACGGGTGCGAAGATTTTCCTCGATCTGAAGCTGCACGACATCCCGAACACCGTCGCCAAAGCAGTCGCCGCTGCAGGAGACCTCCGCGTTGAGATGCTAACCGTTCATCTGAGCGGTGGCCGAAAGATGCTCGAAGCCGCTGTCGCCGCTGCACCTCCGGAGCTGCTCTTGCTCGGGGTGACGGTCTTGACCAGCTCGGATGAATCCACGCTGCAGGAAACGGGTGTTAGCGACTCCGTTGCGGCGCAGACGCTGCGGCTCGCACAGCTCGGTCGAACCGCCGGCGTCAATGGTTTAATCGCGAGTCCGCATGAGCTGCGCAGCCTCCGAAACGATCTCGGGGAGTGCGTCACGATCATCACGCCGGGTGTTCGACCTGCGTGGGCTGCGGCCGATGATCAAAAGCGGTTTACCTCTCCGGCGGAAGCGGTGCGCAACGGCGCCGATTACCTCGTCATCGGCCGGCCGATCACAGCACACAAAGAGCCGCTTGAAGCGACGCGGGCCATCATTGCCGAGCTCACCTAAAGAGCGATCGCCGTCCGACATGCTGAACGCATTGCATGTCTATGAAGACAACGAAGCGCGTTCCGCGGCGATGAATATGGCGGTCGACGAGGCGCTCTTGGAGTTCGCCCGCACGCCTTCGCTGCGCTTCTACTGCTGGCGGACGGCGTCGCTGTCGTTCGGTTACTTCGGCACCTTCGCATCTGTCGCCGAGCATCAGACTGACCGCGATATCGTACGACGCTGGACCGGTGGCGGCAGCGTTTTTCACGGGCGTGACTTTACGTATTCGCTGATCCTCCCCGCGCGCCACGCATCCGCGTCGCGCAGCGTCTACGCAGCTGTGCACGAAGCGATTCGGCGAGCTCTCTCGGGAAGCGTCGAAGTCTCGCTCGCTGACGCAGCTGCGCCGAAGATATCGGACGCGTGCTTCGCCAACCCGGTCGAAGCTGACGTGATGGCGAACGGGCAGAAAATCGCCGGTGCGGCGCAACGGCGCACCCGTGCGGGATTGCTGCACCAGGGGAGCATTCAGCTCGATTCGCTGCCCGGTGAATTCGCGCGGGCGTTTGCAGGCGAGGTATGCAGCGCCTTCGAGCCCCGCGACCTTCCACGCGCGGTGCTCGATCGCGCACTGCAGATCGCGCAGGAACGCTACGCAACGGCGGCGTGGCTGCACCGCCGCTGAGTGGGCAAACTGCAGACCAAAACACCGATCGTTCAACCGCCGCCGCTTTGACTTTGCGCCGCGTCTTTCCTATCCTGCGCGTGTGGAAGTTTTTGCACGTCCGGCTGCGAGCGGTCTGTCGGCCGCCGGACCGATCGCGGAGGTCGCGCGCATGGTGCAACCGCATCTCGATCAGGT
Source organism: Verrucomicrobiota bacterium (assembly GCA_030947045.1). Classification (GTDB taxonomy): domain Bacteria; phylum Verrucomicrobiota; class Verrucomicrobiia; order Chthoniobacterales; family UBA10450; genus JACCTI01. The sequence continues at coordinate 9,639 of JALYXP010000400.1, forward strand.
TGAAAGCCGCATCGCGCAGCAGGCCGCCGCGTTCGATCCAGCGATCGAAGGCTACGTCACTTATGCGATCGGCAGCCGCGGGAAACGCCTTCGCCCAATCGTCGCGCTCCTCGGTGGCGGAGCCACGGGCGAGATCAGCTCCGCGCACGTCGATCTCGCGGTTGTCGTCGAACTGATCCACATCGCGACGCTCGTGCATGACGACATCATGGATGAGGCGGAACGCCGCCGCGGCCAGCCAACGGTCAATGCGCGCTGGGGCAATTCGTTGAGCGTGTTGCTCGGCGATTGCCTGTTTGCGCAGGCGTTGAATCTATCGACAAATTTCGACAAGGCGGAAATCAGCCGTTCAATCGCACAAGCCGCCCGCGAAGTCTGCTCCGGCGAGATCATTCAGACGCAACGGCGGTTCGATCTGCACCTCGCGATCGAGGATTACATGCGGATCGTGCAGATGAAGACGGGCTCCCTATTCGCGGTCGCAGCGGAGTGCGCGGCTGTCATCAATGAGGCCGATGCAGGCACGATTCGCGCGCTCAAGAAATTCGGCATGCAACTCGGGACCGCATATCAAATTTATGATGACTGCCTGGACATCGCGGGCAACGAGTCGGTGATCGGCAAGACGCTTGGCACCGATTTGCGGAAGGGCAAACTGACGCTTCCGGTCTTGATGCTGTTGCGCGCTGCGCCGGCGCGTGAGCGCGAGCAGTACTGTGAGCTGATCGTCGACGGCAGAGCTGACGAGATGGCTGATCTGCTGAACAGCGAAACCGCCGGTGTGTCGCTAAGTTCCTCCATTCAGTCGGGTCAGGAATTGATCCGGCAGGCGCAAGGCGAACTCGAACAGTTTCCCCGCACGCCACATTCCGAAGCACTCTCTCTCCTCGGTGACGGTCTGCGCGAACTGCTCGAGCAGCTGCGGGATTGAGCACCTCGACTCACTACACGGGCGCTAGCGGCGGTCCGCCTTAAAATGCCGCAGCTCAAAATTAGCGAGTTGCCGCAGGAGGATCGTCCGCGGGAGAAATTGATCGCGCGCGGCGCCGCCGCCCTCACGGATGCCGAGCTAATCGCGATCCTTTTGCGCACCGGTCTGCCCGGCGCAAACGCCGTCGAAGTCGCTGCGCAATTGCTCGAGCGCTATCGTTCCTTGAATGGCCTGAGTCGATGCACGGTCGAGGAAATTTCGGACATTCCGGGCATTGGTCCGGCGAAGGCGATGCAGCTCGTCGCCGCATTTGGGTTAGGTCAGCGGCTCGCGCGTGAGACGCTCGCGCAGGAGAAGATCGATTCGCCGGAGATCGTCTACAATCTGCTCGCGCCCGAGATGCGCGTGCTGCACAAAGAATCTCTCCGCGTGATCCTGCTCGACACGCGTTATCATCTTCTGCGCATTCAAGAGGTGTCGCTGGGCAGTGTGAACGAAAGCATCGCGCATCCACGTGATGTCTTCCGGCCCGCTGTCATTTCCTCTGCTTACGCCGTCGTCGTCGTTCACAATCATCCATCAGGCGATCCGTCGCCGAGTCAGGCAGATCACAGCCTGACGAGACGTCTCGCGGAAGCGGCCGAGCTTCTGCAGATCAAGCTGCTCGATCACATCATTGTCGGCGCTCCGGCCGAGGGTCGTCTCCCCTACTTCAGCTTCAAGGAGGCCGGCGTGCTTTGAAGATCCACACGACCGCTATCGTTGAGCCAGGTGCGGTGCTCGCCGACGATGTCGAGATCGGCGCTTACGCGTTGGTTAGCGGCGATGTGGTCATTGGCGCCGCGACCGTTGTGCAAGCGCATGCCGTGATCACGGGCGCGGTCAGGATTGGGAGCGAGAATGTCATTGGCTACGGCGCAGTCATCGGCGCCGAACCGCAAGACTTGACCTTCAAGCCGGCGACACGCAGCGGTGTCGTGATCGGTGACCGCAACATCATCCGCGAGCATTGCACCATCCACCGCGGGACCGCGGATGGCAGCGATACGGTCGTCGGCGACGGCAATTTTCTAATGGTCGGTGTGCACCTCGGGCACAACTGCCGGCTGGGTAATGACATCATCATCGCGAACAGCTGCTTGCTCGCCGGCTACGTTCAGATTGACGACCGCGCGTTTCTCTCCGGAGGCGCGCGCTTTCACCAATCGGTCCGAATTGGGCGACTCACTTTTGTCGAAGGACGGTTTCGAAAAAACCTCCCTCCATTCGTCAGCGCCGCGGAGAATGCGGTCTATAGCATCAACGTCGTCGGGCTGCGGCGTGCCGGCTTCACAGCCGAGCAACGCGATGAGATCAAGTGCGCGTTCAAGCTTCTCTACCGCAGCGGGCTGAATACGAGGCAGGCGCTCGCGGCCGCAGCAGACGCCAGCTTCAGCGACGTCGGGCGCGAGTTCTTTGAATTCGTCACCGCCGCTGGGAGCCGCGGAATTGTTCCCTCCGGCAACGTCGCCGACATCGAAGATTTAACTTAGTGCGAGGAGCGCGAGCATACGGCCGGTGCGGCCCTTCTCTGCGCGATAGGAGTAGTATCGTGCGGGCTCACACGCGGTGCAGGTGCCGGCATCGTGGACTTTATTCGCACCTGCGTTGCGGCATTGCTCGACGATGTGCGATGCGAAATCGATCTCGTAGTGCGGGGGACGAATGCAGGGGCTCAGCTGCACGATCAAGTCGCTCGCCGCTGTCCCGAAACGCTCAGTCATCAGCGCGATGGCTTTGGCGGCAATCGCGAGCTCGGTTCCCTTCTTGCCGGAATGAACGACTCCGATTGCGCGCTTCACCGGATCGACCAGGTAAATCGCGCAGCAGTCCGCAACGTAGATCCCGAGAGAAACGCCACGCTGGTTCGTGATAACGCCATCACAGCCGCCAAAGCATTTGTCGGCGGCGATATTTCCATCAACGACACCGATTTCACTCCCGTGGACCTGCTCCGCGGTAATAAAAGGCAGCCCCCCCAATCGGAACTGAATGCGCACCTCACGATGCACTCCATCCAGCCTGCGCAGCGCCTCCGCTTTGTCGTATTTGACCTCGATCCCGGGAACGCGCGTCGTAAAGCAATGCACGAGACCGTTCAGCCTACCGAGTGCGGAGAACTGCTCCGCGGGCAGCTTACTTTCCACTACTGCGATCGGTCCGAGACGTCGAGCGAGTGGTGGTTGTCGTAACCGGCGGGCGCACACCGGCCTGATTCAATGGGAGCGGCGTCGGTTTCGGCGGAGGCGTGGGGGCTGCCTCGCTCTTCACTTTCTTTCGCGTCCCCGGCGTGTCGAGCTGGTTCGAATAAGTCACTTCGGTCGCAGTGACGCGATCAAACTCCGCCATCGCGACGCTGTAAGTGTAGAGCGCCTGGAGCGAAATCGATTGCGCACGCGTGACCTCCACCCGCGCGTTAAGCACGTCCAACTGCGTGCCTGCTCCGGCGCTGAGACGCGCGCTGGCCAAGCGCAGTGCTTCCTCCGACCGGCCGACATTTTGTTCCTGACTGCGGACCAATTCCGCTCCTTGCTCTAAATTGGAGTAGGCTTGTTGTACCTCCAGCTCGACCTGCCGGCTCGCGTCGTCCAGTGTGATTTTCGCTTCCTGGAGCAGCGCCTTGGATTGCTTCAACCGCCCATAGGTTTGCCCCCAATCCCAGATGGCCCAATTGCCGGTCACGCCGAAAACATAGCCCGTGCTTACGTTCGTCGGGTCCGTGCTGAAAATAGAACTCTGCCCCCGATATCCCGCGGTGGCGTTGATCTGCGGGAAAAAACCGGCGCGCGCCACGCCGACCTGCGCATTGCTGTTAAGGACATTTGCCTTCTGCTGCTTTAAAAACGGACGCCGCTCTTTTGCGATCTCGATAGCGCGCGCGAGCGGTATTTCATGTGGTTCGAACCGGAGCGTGCCGACGGCTTCCAGCGGTGCCAACCCGCCATGCTGTGGATCAAAATCCAACCCGAGCGTCCGCGCGAGCTGGAGCTGCGAGATGCGGAAGGCATTACGGGCGCTAATCAGCTCCGGCTGTTGATTCCCAAGTGCGACCTGCGCTTGAAGGACGTTGAAGCGCGGAACGGTCCCGGCGTCGAACCGGTTCTGCTGATCCTGCAGCTGACTTTCGAGCAGGCGGACAGACTGTTCCTGCACACCGATCAGCGCGCGGTTCAGCAGGATTTGGTAGAACTGCTGCCGCACGGTGGCAATAACCAAATCTATCACGTTACGAAAACCGAAATAGGAGCTGTCGCGCTGAAAATCTGCGCCACGAATTTGCGAAACAACCCGTCCACCGGCAAACACGACCTGCGTTGCCTGCACGGAAACATTGTAGGCATCAGTCACCCTTCCCGTCCCGCTGCTAAACACCCCGCCGCCCGCAGCGACAGGTCCGCCTTTACTGGTAAACAGTTCCGGGTCGGTCCGGGTTCCTGCGGCGTTGGCATCGATCCGTGGAAAAACTTGGGCGCGCAACTCAAGGTAAAGCCCTTTCGTTCGCTCGATATCCTGCCGCGCGCGCTGGATCTCCGGATTACGTTGCAGCGCGGTCAGGATTGCCTGATCCAGCGTGAAACGCGGAACGCCGACGGTGGTCTCGCTTACACTACTGCCGGCAAAAACGGTTCGGTTCATCGGCAAGCCGAGGAACGCAAGGATCGAGATGGAGCAAAGGATCTTTCGCATGAAAAAGGCGGAGGCGGAAAACGTGGGAAAGCTAATCGGTAGCGCGTGTTAGTCCACTAGGTTTACCGAACAGATGCAAACGGCGTGCCGTTTGAATTCAATATTCTTAATTGTCTGAGGTTATACGACTTAGCGGTGAATAAAGGAGGAAAAATCACACTTGTCGTTCCCGCTGTTGGGACTCGTCGGTTCCATTTCCGAGACGAAATGCGGGGTCGTGCCGGATTCCACTAAACCGCAGTGTATTAACACGCCGCGAGCGGTTACTTTGCCTGACAATAGTTGTAGATCTTCGTGTAAATCTGCAACCACGCCTTCTGCTCGTTAGGCGAAAGATGGTTCATGATCTTCATCAAGTTCCCGACCATCTCTTCACGAATTCGACGTACCAACGCCGAACCCTTTTCGGTGATGCAAACCATCACTTTGCGCCGATCGTCTGCCGCAATCGATCGCAGGACGTAGCCCAGATTTTCCAGGCGCGCGACCAAACCACTGGCGGCCGCTGTCGTGTGCCCCATTTTCTGCGCGATCGCAGACATGGTCAGCACCTCGGTGGCATCGAGCGCGGTAAGAAGGAAAAACTGCGGGAACGAGACGTTGCCGGGCGCGAGTTCTTTGCAGAGACGCAGGATGAAACATCGCTGCATCTCGAGGATGATGTGCGACAGCCGCTCCACATCTGCTCTCATCACGCCACTGGCAATCGGCTCATCGGCAGTGACTGCTAACGCGTTCAACTGCGTAAGCTAAGAGCCGTGTCCGGGGTGTCAACCGCACCGCCGTTGTCATTCCCAGGTGAAAACGGTGACTGCGCCTCCGGCATCGAAGCGCTCGTGCGGAGCGACCAGCAGCAGTGCGTTCGAGCGACTGAGACCGAAAAGAGCGTGCGATTCCTGTCGCGGCAGCGGAGTGAATCTGCCGCCTTCCACCGCGCCGCGCATGTAGTGCGGGCGGTCCCCATCGTTATGGACGGCACTCACGAGCACAGCCGACTGCTTCGGCATCTCCAGCGCGGTCTCACCAGCTCGCATCATCCGCAAGGCGGCTGGCCTAACGAATAAAAGAAACGTGACGAACGCCGAAACGGGATTACCAGGCAGGCCGAAGATCGAACACCTTCCGGCATGACCAAACAGAAACGGCTTCCCCGGTTTAACCGCCACTCGCCAGAGGTCGAGCTCCGCGCCGGCCGCCGCGAGTGCCGGCTTCACGAGATCGCGCGCCCCGACGGAGACGCCGCCGCTGATGATCAGGATGTCGGCTGTGATGCCGGCGCGCACTGCCGCTTCAATAGATTCCTGGCGATCGGGAGAATGCACGACCGACAGCACTCTGACACCGAGCTGAGACAGCAGCGCACGAAGCAATGGTGTGTTGGACTCGTAGATTTGACCGGGCTGGAGTGCCACGCCAGGCGCAACTAATTCATCGCCGGTCGAGACGATGGCAGCGGTAACTTCTCCGCCAACTTCCAACTCCTTCAAGCCTTGCGACGCCAGGAGCGCGATCGTCTCCGGACGGATGCGCTCACCGGCGCGCACGATCATCTGTCCCGCTGCAACATCACCGCCGCGACGCCTCACAAATTCACCGGGCTGCACATCCTGACGGAGCACTATCTCGTCGGCCTCCCGTTCCACATCCTCTTGCATGATCACGGCGTCCGCACCATTCGGCAGTGGTGCACCTGTGAAAATGCGAATCGCTTCGCCGCGGCTCACACACAGGTCACGGGTTCGACCGGCTGGTTGTTCAGCCACGACGCGCAGCCGCGCACCAGCGGTGGCATCACTCGCGATGATCGCGTAGCCGTCCATCGCCGAGTTATCGAA
>JALYXP010000412.1 GCA_030947045.1 Verrucomicrobiota bacterium
CGCAATAGTCGCCGGCCAGTTCCGCGCCGCAGTTCTCGCAGTGGGTCACGACCCGCTCGCGATCGCTGCGCTTCTTCCCGCGACGAAACAAACCCCGGCGGCCTTCCGTCGCCGCGTCGACCGCGGCATCGCCGAGGACCAGGTTGGTGGTGTCGTCGGGCATCGGCGCGCAGGTTAGTGAATCCCGCGCAACTCGTCTATCACAGGGCGGCCCAGACGCGATGCACGTCGTCGTGATCTTCCAGGGTCTGGAGAAACTCGCCGGTTTCCTGCCGCTCGGCTTCGCCTAACGAGACGTTGCTCTTCGCGATGTAGCCGAGTTCGCTCGTCGTCACCGTCCAGCCGTTTGCGGCCAGCCATTGCGAAACCGCGTGCAGATCGGTGCGCTCGGTGATGAATCGCGCGCCGGTCTTCCCTTCGGGAATGTCTTCGTTCTCGGCGTGCGAAATGGCCTCGACGTTCTGCGCGTTCGCCTCAATCGCCGCGCCTTCGATGTCGGCCGCGGGATCAGGATGATGCGCTTCGACGAGGCCGACATGATCGAAAAGGAACTTGTTGCTGCCCGGCGTGCCGAGCTGTCCGCCCTTCTTGAAGAGCACGCGAATCTCGGGCGCGGTCCGGTTGTTATTGTCCGTCAGGACTTCGATGATGATCGGCACCTTGTGCGGCGCGTAGCCTTCGAAGACGACGTGTTCCATCTCGAGCTTATCGCCGCCAATGCCCGCGCCTTTCTTGATCGCGCGCTCAATCACGTCGCGGGAGACGCTGGCTCGGCGCGCTTTGTCGAGCGCCGCGGACAAGCGCGCGTTGCCGTTCGGATCAGCGCCGCCGAGCTTCGCGGCTACCATGATTTCCTTCACCAGCTTGCCCGTGACCTGGCCTTTTTTCAGACCCGCGACTTCGCGCTTTGCATGCAGCCATTGACGACCCATGCAGCGGAAGTAACACGCTCGCTCCCGCGCGACAAGGCGGCGGCGTCAGTCGCGGAAAAGGAAGAGCGCCGCGGTCAGAACCGCGCCTAACGAGTAGAGGAGCACGTCGGTCGAAACGAAGTACGGGTACGCCATCAGGCCGAGGCCGATGAACATCGGCTTCCAGACGTGCATGCGCTTGCCATAGACGAACGCGATCAGCCCGATCGAGCTGAAGATGAGCCCGCCGATGAGCTCGGCGCCAGACGTAGGCATGACACCGTCCAAAGCTAGGGACGGGCCAATCTTGATTCGCGTTGGGCGAGTGGCCGCGAGCACGGCGTCATTCATCGAGGGTATGGCCGGCAAGATCGGCGGCATCCAACTGGGCGGGTTCGGGCGGGGCCAAAGCGCTCGTTGTGCGGGTGCTAAGCACAAAGAGCGCGACGTGGCTGGTTTGATCCGCGCGTCCTAGTCGGCGACAACGCCGCGTCGCCGGAAGAACGACGCCTGCACTGCGATGCCGACGATTGTCAGCGCGATGAGGAGAATCGTTGCGCCGGTGGTCGGCAGCGGGATGGCACGGACGACGAGATGCGCGCCGATGAGCGCGGAGAGAAAGACGAGCGCCCAATCAAACAACGCGACGAGCAGGATCGCGCCGATGATTCCGCCGATGAGGAAGGTAAGCCAGTAGTAGTTCGCGTACTCGATGAAGAACGACGCAGCGATGCCGAGGGCGAGCCGTCCGCCGGCGGCGAAACCGACGATTGCGACCGCGACTTTCTGAAGAAAAAGCGCGAGCAGCGCAGCGACGAACCCGAGGACGAGTGCCAGCGTGAGTTGCAGCACCGGACTCGGCTCGTGCACGAGAAGCGGCGCGAGTTCCACGCCCGCGGCGAAGCCGACCGCGGCGACGCAAAGCCAGAAGATCTTGCGACCAAAGAGCAGGACGACGAGCCCGAGCGCCAGGCTCGCGACCGGCACGGAAGCATTCATCGTTCGTGGATCAATGCTCACGCGATCGTCAGCCTAACGAGAGATCCGCGAGCGCTTTCAATGCGCGGCGTTCTTCAACATCGCATCCCGCTTCGGCTTGAACTCGTTGCCCGGTTTCCATTCCGGCCAGGTGTTTGCATTCGCGACTTCGTAACCGACATCGAAGAGCAACTGCACGTCCTGCGCGGCGCCGCTTAAATCCCAATCGGCGTTCACCTGGTCAGAGACCTGGTGATAATCCTTCAGGTCGAACTCATCTGAGCGCAGCGCGCCATCGCCCGAGCGCGAGACGAGATGCTGGTTCTTGCCGATGTAGAGCACCGGCACGCCGACCTTGGAGAACTCGAAGTTGTCTGCGCGATAGATGCTGCCTTTCTCCGGTCGCGCGGGCGGGATGGCGGTGCGGTTCTCAGTTTTGGCCGCGCTCGTGAGCAGGTCGCTCAAGGTGGTGAAGCCCGCGCTGGTGTCCTCGATGTCACGCGCTTTGCCCCACACATTCATGCTGTCGATGTTGATATCGGCGAGCGTCTTCTCGAGTGGGTAAAGCGGATGCTCGGCGTAGTACTTGGCGCCTAGCAGGCCGGCTTCTTCGGCCGTCGTGGCCATGAAGAGCACGGAGCGCTTCGTTGCTTTCGGCAGCTTCGTATGCGCCTTCGCCAGGTCGAGCACGGCGGCCACGCCGGATGCGTTATCGACTGCGCCGTTGAAAATCTGGTCACCCTGCAGCTCGGCGTGTTTTCCAAGGTGATCCCAGTGCGCGCTGTAGATGACCCATTCGTCCTTCAGCTTCGCGTCGCTGCCCTCGATCTTGCCGACCACGTTGTGCGATTTGAATGAGCGCACTTGCTGCCGGACGTCGAACGTCGCGGTCGCGCCGTTCAGCGCAACGGGCCGGAAATCTTTGTTCACCGCCGCCGCTTTCAGTGCGTCAAAATCCTGGCCGCTGTCCGCGAGCAACTTCTTCGCTACGTCGAGCGTGATCCAGGAACGGACGCCGACCTGATCCATGTTCTTGTTCGGCCGATCGATCTCGAAGTTCTCTTTCGACCAGCTCGTCTTCACGACCGCGTAGGGATACGCTGCGGGCTCCGTTTCGTGAATGATCACGGCCGCGGCCGCGCCTTTCGCCGCCGCGATTTCATACTTGTAGGTCCAGCGACCGTAGTAGGTCATGGCGCGGCCGCCGAACATCTTCGGGTCGAGCTGAGACGGATTGCTCGGGTCGGGAATCGGCGGGTCATTAATCAGCATCAGGATCGTTTTGCCTTTCACGTCGACGTCCTTGTAGTCGTCCCAGCCGAACTCCGGCGCGACGATGCCGTAGCCAACGAACACGATCTCGGAATCGTTCACCGCGATGTTCTCCTGCAGCCGCGCGGAGGAGGCGACGTAGTCGTCGGGGAACTTCAGATCAGTGGTGTTTCCGCCGACGGTGAAGTGCGCGGTCGGCT
>JALYXP010000423.1 GCA_030947045.1 Verrucomicrobiota bacterium
CCTCCGCGGCACCTGGGGAATTCTCTTGGAAAGCCGAAGCGCAACAACGGCTCGCTCAGCTGGAGCACGGGGGAGCGCCCCCGGCACAGAACGGTGCACCTTCCGCCGGGCAACCGGGTGTGCAACAACCCGCGGGCGATGTGATCGCCCTCATTCGAACTGCCGAAACGTACGAGAAGGAAGGGCAGGTCCGAAAGGCCGCGGACGCGCTGGAGCAGGCGCTAAAGAGCAATCCCAAATTAGTCCCGCCGATGTTGAAGCTTGCGGAGCTGTACGCCGGACCGCTGAAGGACAAGGCGAAGGCGCTCGACTACGCGAAGCGTGCCCGCGAGCTGGCGCCGTCCGACATCCACGCTGCGCGCGTGCTTGGTCGCGTTGCCTTTCAGGTCGGTAATTGGCCTTGGGCTGCGGGGCTGTTGCAGGAAAGTGCGCGGCGCCTGCCGGACGACGCTCAGGTTCAATACGACTATGGCTGGGCGGCTTATAGCATCGGGAAGGTTCCCGAAGCGCAGCAGGCAATGCAGCGGGTGGTAGAGCTTGCGCCCGGAACTCCTGAGGCCGATGACGCAGGTGTTTTCTTGTCGCTGACGACGAGCGAAGCAAACGGCCCATCGAGCGCGAATGATGCCGCTGCGGTCCTCACGAGCAAACCGGACTACGTGCCCGCGTTAATGTTCAAGGCGCGTGCTGCTGCGGCAACTGGCGACCTTAAGACAGCGGAAGAGGCCTACAGCCTGGCTCTGCAGCGGTTTAGCGAATTCGCTCCTGCTCAACGCGAACTGGCCGACGTCTACTCAGCTGACCCAAAGAACGCTTCCAAAGCGTACGACCTCGCGATGAAGGCAAAGAAAACACTGCCCGACGATCCCGACCTCAGCCGGCTGATAGGGAAGATCAGCTATCAAAAGAAGGATTATCCGCAGGCTATCCAGGTTCTGCAGCAGAGTGCGCGCAAAAAACCGCTCGACGCTGAATATCTTTTCTACCTCGGGATGGCGCAGATGAACGGGCATCAGGACGTTCAGGGGCGGCAGACGCTGGCGCAGGCTTTTGCCGCTGGCTTGAACGGTCCGCGGTCAGATGAGGCGCATGCCGCTCTCGAGCAGGAGCATTAGAAGAACGGGCGATGGACAGCGACTGCCGATCTCTAGGCGGACATTCGGGAGGGCTTGCATCGTGTCGGGAGGCTTTACAGATTTCGCGGACAGGGATGAGCACACAGCAGGCTCCAAAGAAAAATTCTCCGCGTAAACTACTAGACAATGGCTGTTTACATGCGCGTCTCCTTCTGTTGGCATCACCTCTGCTATATGCTGGAACGGAAACCGGTGCGAGTGACTAAGCTTCCCGGTAAAAGCAACAACCCACATCGGAACACGAAAATGAAACTATCTAAAACAATCCTAGCGGTCCTCGGCACCGCGGCGTTGATGTCTGGCATGATGAGCCAGAGCGCCCAAGCCATCCCAATCAACGGCAGCATCGGCTTCAACGGCAGCGGCTTCGGCACGCAAAGCGGTGGCACAAGCACGCTGACGTTCAACAACCCGATGACGGTCGACATCCGTCAAGGCGATTACACCGGCATTCCAACCGGGACCAGCGCCACGTTTGCGCCGATCTCATGGACCGGCTCAGGCACGAGCGCGGTACTCACCAGCAGCAACAGCCCCGAGTGGACGATCGTCTTCGGTGGAACGACATACCAGTTCAGTCTTCTCTCGCTGACTTCTGCGACACTGACTGGCGGCGCGGTTAGCTTGCAGGGAAATGGCATCGCGACGATTGCTGGCGCGATCAACCGTGATCCGACGTTCGCTAGCTTCAGCGTGCAGGGCACAGGGAACAACTTCACGTTCACCATCGTTCAGTCATCGACCTCGGCGAACGGACAGGCCGTTCCAGACGGCGGTTCTGCGATCGCCCTCTTGGGCGTCGCGGTGATGGGCATCGAAGTGCTCCGCCGCAAACTGCGGACTGCTTAAGAGTCTCAAATCAAAATCATGCGACCGGGCGGGGGAAACCCCGCCCGGTTTCTTTTTGTACCGCAATCCTTCGTAGAGAATGGCCGCCATCTCGAGGAGCGCTCTCGCTTGCTGTATAGAAGCAGGTGTCGCCGTCGCGAAACGAAACTAGATTGCCGCTATTCACTCGATAACTGAACTCGCATCGCTTGAGGATCCGCTTTGGTTTTGCCTGAAGGTTCAGCCGAAGCGCGAGCATATCGTAGCGGCGGGCCTTCGCCGGCAGCTCTCGGTTCCATGTCTCGCCCCTCGACTTCGATTCCGAAGAGCAACTAAGCGCGGCGCAATCTGGTTTGTTGAAGCGATGTTTCCTGGCTACCTCTTCGCGCAGTTCGTCTACGCGACCTCGCATCGCGCGGTGGAGTACGCGTCCGGCGTGCAAACCATTGTCCACTTCGGGCAGCAGGTTGCCACGATGCCTCCAGCCGCAATCGAGTCGATCGCCGCGAGCGCGACTGAGGACGAGATCGTCACGATCGACAGCGAGGTTTCGGTCGGGCAGGCGGTCCACATTGTTGAAGGCCCACTGCACGGGTTTGAAGCCCTCGTCACCGAAGTTCTTCCGGCGAGGGAGCGGGTCCGCGTTCTCCTTGAATTTCTCGGCCGCTCTGTGCAGACGGAACTATCTGCGCCCCGAGTACTTTCCGCGGCGAAACCGCGGCTGCCTTGAGCTGAGCGGCGCAGCGGGTTCGTTGAGCTACATTCAGTGGCACCATGCCTGCTCGGCAGGTGGAGCACGCGAGGCGACGCAATGCCCACCGCGAAGCGATAGCCATCTTCAGCGACTGCTAATTCTCTTGTGATTTTTAGAGCCTCATGCATCTACTAGACGCGCCGATGTCCTCGCGGTGCAGCCTCATAAAATCGCTAGCTGCCGTTGCCGGGGCGCTCTTGGTGTCACTCTCGCACGTGCGGGCTCAAGATGGACCTGCAGTGCAGATTGTTACCGCCGGCAGTCCAGGCAGCGGAGGCGGACCTGCCTTTATGCCTCTGGAGCGACTTCCGGTTGGTATTTCCCTCTCCACGAGCGTCGGCTACGACACAAACGTCGGCACCAGTTCCGGCAACGAGCGCCCGTCGTTCTATAGCTCGGCGGGAGTGAATGTTTCTTACTCCTTCGGCACCGAGCGGACACGCGCGAGTTTCAACTGGGCCGTGGGCACTAGCTACTACAGCGACGGCGTAAACGGCAGCTTCGGGCATTACGAACCGGACTCATCGCTCAACACGACGATCTCGCACCTTGTGAGCGAGCGCCTTTCCTTAAGCGCTTCCATTCATGCTAAATATAGCCAAGAGCCAGATTTTGCCGCCGCGCTCGGGGAGAACCGTCGGAGCGGCAACTACTTCTCGACCTCTGACTCAATCTCTGCGTCGTACCAGTGGCTCGAGCGGTTCTCGACCGTGACCAGTTACTCGATTGGCATTATCAGCTACGAAGATGAGCCGCTCTCGACGGCTCTCAATCGCTATGACCACAGCATCTCGCAGCAGTTTCGCTTCTTGCTTTTGCCCCTGACCACGGTCTTCGGCCAATACGGCTTCAGCACCGCGCTATACGACTCCGGAAATCGTAATTCCTACTCGCATGTTTTCTCGGTCGGTATCGACCAGACACTCGGGCCGCGACTGCACGGCTCGCTCAGCGCCGGCGGGCAGCTCTACTCGAG
>JALYXP010000437.1 GCA_030947045.1 Verrucomicrobiota bacterium
GGATTAGGCAACACGCTCCCGCCATTGTTGAGCACCGGCTCGCGTCTCGTGCTGTTTGCAATTCCGGCGCTCTGGTTGTCCCACCGGCCGGGATTTCAGATCCGGCAGGTGTGGTATTTATCGGTCGCGTCGCAGGTGGTGCAGGCCTGCCTGATTCTCTTTCTGCTGAGGCGCGAATTGCGGCGGAAGCTCGTCTGGTAGGCGCGAATTTCTTCCGAAAAATCTCGCTATCGCGCTGCGCGGTCGTTAATCATTCGCGCGAATGAACAAGAACATCTTCTACATCATCGGAGTCATTGTCGTTATCATTGTTGTGCTGAAGGTGCTTGGTCTGTTCTAGGAACGGCGGGAGGCACAACGCGCTGCACAGTTGCAGCGTCGTATTTAAGGAAGGTGGCAGGGTCCGTGAATGGACTATGTCCTTCATGGACGGTTACCCGCAGGGTGGATCGATGAGGCTGGCATATTTCGTCCTGGTCGAGCGATGCGCGCATTCTCGGCGGCCGCGCGCTTCCACGCCTGAATGACGAGCTTAAGCGACCTGCGCCGTGAGGAGACGAAGCAGAGGACGGTCGTCGGAAACATTCTACGCGGCTCACTCGGCAATATGGTCGAGTGGTTCGACTTCTATAGCTTCACGGTTTTCGGGACCTATTTCGCGCATTCGTTCTTCGCCAGCGGGAAGGAAGACCGGGACCTCCTGGGGGTGCTGGGAGTATTCGCCGCGGGGTTTGTCATGCGACCGGTCGGCAGCTGGTTTTTCGGCCGGTATGCAGATCAACGCGGCCGACGTGCCGCGCTAACTCTAAGCGTGCTGCTAATGGCAGCCGGCTCATTCCTGATCGCTGTGACGCCTGGTATTCAGACGGTCGGAATCGGAGCTGCGATCACGCTTTTTATTGCCCGACTGATCCAGGGGTTCTCGGTCGGGGGGGAGTATGGGACGAGTGCCACGTACATGTCGGAGATGGCGACGCAGAATCGCCGTGGCTTTTACTCCAGCTTCCAGTATCTCACCCTCGTCAGCGGTCAGGTGCTCGCGCTCGTTTTGCAGATGATCCTGCAGGCGACTCTGAGCGATCAGGCACTGCATGACTGGGGCTGGCGGGTCCCATTCGCAATCGGCGCGCTCGCGGCACTTTCGGTGATGTGGCTGCGCCGAGGGATGCTGGAGTCAGTCCCTCACGAACAGATAGCCGCGGCGCGCTCGGCCAGACGCGGAGAGGCAGCGCCGGGCACGATGCGCCTCCTCGGGCAGCACTGGAAACCGTTCCTCATGGTCATAGGCCTGACGATGGGTGGCACCGTGGCGTTCTATACCTTCACGTCCTATATGCAGATTTTGATGCTCGGGACGCTTCGTGACAAAACAACCGTGACGGCCGTCAACTTCTTTGCGCTGCTCATCTTCATGCTGCTGCAGCCGGTCTATGGTGCGATCTCAGACCGCATCGGCCGCAAGCCGCTTCTGCTTTGGTTCGGCATCGGAGGAGTGCTGTTGACGTGGCCGATCATGACCGCGCTGACGAACACGAGAAGCTCAGCGTTATCCTTCCTGCTGATGATGGCGGCGTTGCTGATCGTGCTCGGCTATACTTCCATCAATGCGCTGGTGAAGTCCGAGATCTTCCCGCGTTCAGTGCGCGCGCTCGGCGTTGGTCTCGGCTATGGGATTGCGAATGCGCTTTTCGGCGGCACGGCCCCACTTATCGGTAAAGCGCTGCATAACGAGGGGCGCGATGACATCTTCTTCACCTATGTGACGGTCTGCATAGGCGTCTCACTCGCAGTCTACGTCTTCGCCTTCCGGAACAAAGAGATGACAGAGCTAGACAGAGAAGAGGGTCGCGCCTATGTCGCAGGGAACTAAATCCTGAACGGAGCCTACGTGCAGCAGCGCCGCTGCGGTGTTCTGCCGCGGAGCCTCGCGCCGCGCGCTACTGCGCAATTTTTCCGGTGCGTCCGTCGACCTGAACCTTCGTGACTTCTTTCGCGCCGGGCTGGATCAGCTCAATCATGATCACTGAGTGACTTTTCGGACCAGTTAACTCGCAGCGCTTGATCTTCGATCCGGGAAACTTTTGCAGCACAAGATGCTGCGCTTCGTTCTTCGTGATCTTGCCGGCGTAAAGGCGTTTGTTTTCGCGCGTCTCCGCGGAAGTGTTGGCAATTCCGGCGGTAAATGTGAACACAGCGAGGGCGGCAACCAAAAGAGGGGATGTGCGATTCATACAGGAGAAGGATCGTTGTTGGGTCAATGCGCGGCGGTGTGCAGCGCAGTCTTATGATAGGTCACAAGGCGAAATCCCCAGTCAATCAAAGTGGCGACTTCCGGATCGGTCGTCTTCTTGAAGTTCAGGAAC
>JALYXP010000447.1 GCA_030947045.1 Verrucomicrobiota bacterium
GCTCAAACTCTTTCACCACCGGCTTGCCGGCATGGTTACGCGTGATGATCTCGATGCGCTGTTCCGCGCTCGCGAGACGTTCCTGGCACACCTTCACGAGCTTCATCCCTTCTTCATAACGGACGATCAACTCCTCCAGCGGCATCTTCCCGTCTTCCATCTGGTCGACGATCGCTTCAAGCCGGTCGATTGCAGTTTCGAAGCTTACTTCGGCGCTGCTTTTCTTCGCTCCAGAGGACATCGGGATCGTCAATTAAGCATACCGGCGGTCGATAAAAAGGGGGGAGTTGGCTCCTGTGCACCGGCCGTTAACCAAGGCTGCTGCTGGGTGTAATTCCTGCTGCTGAAGTAAATGGGATTGTCTTAGAGACTGCTATCTGTTTCCATCTCAGCCTGTCCCATCGCACTATGAACTGTCTCCGCTATCGGCAATTCTTCGGATCGCTCGTTGCAGCCGCTTTTCTCGGTGCTGCCGCCAGCGGGTCGGCGCAGGCGGTATCAAGCGTCGTCAATCTCTCCACCCGCATGGTGGTGCAAAATGGCGACAACGTCCTGATTGGCGGCTTTATCATTTCGGGCACCGGCGCGAAAAAGGTGGTGCTCCGCGCAATCGGGCCGTCGCTCGCGGTTCCCGGCGCCCTGGCCGATCCGACGCTGGAGTTGTATGACGCCGGGGGGCGTTCCATCGCAGTCAACGACAACTGGACGACCTCGCGCGACGCGATCTTAGCGACCGGCCTGGCCCCCACGAAAGATCAGGAGTCAGCGATCGTGGCAGTGCTCGATCCCGGCAGCTACACGACGGTTGTTCGCGGCGTGAATAGCACTGGCGTCGCCTTGGTCGAGATTTACGACCTCTCGCCTGAAGGCTCGACCTCGCGGATCGCAAATATCTCGACCCGTGGTGCCGTCCTCACCGGCGACAACGTCATGATTGGCGGCTTCATCGTGCGAGGCAGCGTCTCAAAGCGCATGATCCTGCGCGCGCGCGGACCGTCGCTTTATCTGAGCGGGGTGCCAATCCCCGGCCGGCTCTTGGATCCGACGATCGAGCTGCACGATGGCAACGGCGCCCTGATGAGTGCAAATGACAGCTGGAAGAGCACGCAACAGGCCGAGATCGAGGCGAGCACCCTTCCGCTTTCTGATGATCGCGAGGCCGCCCTCATCGCCACCCTGCCGCAGGGAAATTACACCGCGATCGTGCGTGGCGCCGGCAACACCACCGGCGTCGCCTTGGTCGAGATGTATGATCTCGATCAGCCGCCGCAAGCCGATGGCTCGACGCTTTTTATCTCGCAACTGCGCGCGCAGGGAACCACCCAGTCGCTCGGCTCTGGCACCGCGACGCTGCGACTCTCGGCGGATGAAACGTATGCAGTCATAACTTTCGATTACACAAACCTCTCCTCTGCCGTCACGGGTATGCATATCCACGGGCCGGCTGACCCGGGCCAGAGCGGCGGCATCCTTTTCGACGTTGATACGACGATGCCGCAGGCGAACGGCAGCTACGTCTGGGTGTTTGCGCAAACGGGCGCGAACTCAGTCGCTGACATCGTCGCGGCGCTGAAGGCAGGTCGCACCTACTTCAACATCCACACCTCGTCGTTCCCGACAGGCGAGATTAGCGGATTCTTCAATCTTTCAACCGGGGGACAAACGGCGCCAGTGCCGACGCCGCCGCCAGCCCTCGCGTCCGGGAATCCCTCGGCGGTCGACGCCGAACGTTTCCTGCGGCAGGCAACCTTCGGCGCCACGGATGCACTTATCGCAAAGGTGCAGTCCCAGGGCTTCGATTCGTTCCTAAGCGAACAATTTGCCGCGCCGATGTCATCGCACCTTGCGTTTGTCGACGCTGCGGTCGCGGCGTTGCCAGCCCCATCCGCGTCCCCGAGCGCCACGCCGAATCAGCCGACGATCACGATGACGAACGACGCCTGGTGGACGCATGCGATTGCGGGCCCGGATCAATTGCGCCAGCGCGTTGCCTTCGCACTGAGCGAGATTTTCGTGATTTCGCTTAACAGTGCTGGTCTTGGCAACAGGCCGTACGCGCTCCCGACTTACTACGACGTGCTCGTGAAGAACGCGTTCGGGAATTACCGTCAGCTACTCCAGGAGATTACGCTCAATCCCGCGATGGGCGCGTATCTCAACATGCTCCAAAACGATAAGGAGAACCCGGCGCGTGGCACGTTGCCTAACGAGAACTACGCGCGGGAAATCATGCAGTTGTTCTCCGTCGGACTCTATCAGTTAAACTTGGACGGCAGCCTCACGTTAAGTGCGTCCGGCCTTCCGATTGCCACTTACGGGCAGCAAGAAATCCTCGGAACCGCCGCCGTCTTCACCGGCTGGACTTACTTTCAGGGGACCGCCACGCCCGTTTTCTCCGCGCCGCAGGATTGGCGTCGCCCAATGGTGAATGTCGCGAGCCATCACTCGACCGTCGCGAAGACAATCCTAAGCGGCGTAACGCTGCCAGCTAACCAGACGGCGGCGCTGGATCTAAAGATGACACTCGATGCCATCTTCAATCATCCGAACGTCGGGCCATTCATCAGCCGGCAACTGATCCAACGGCTCGTCACGAGCAACCCGAGTCCCGGCTACGTCTATCGCGTCGCGTCTGTTTTCAATAACAATGGGCAAGGTGTGCGCGGTGATTTGCAGGCGGTCGTTCGCGCGATTCTGATGGATTACGATGCACGCGGTGCAACGCGGATTACACAAAGTGCCGGAAAGCCGCGCGAGCCTGTCGTGAAAGTGACGAACCTGGTGCGCGCTTACGAAGGCAGCGCCCCGGACGGTAAATTCCCGATGCGCAATGCCTATGCGTCTCTAGCGGAGGAGGCAATGCATTCGCCAACCGTCTTTAACTTCTTCTCGCCCGATTATCAGGCCCCCGGAGCGATTGCGACCGCAGGCTTGAGAAGCCCCGAGCTCGAAATCCAGACCGAGACGACCGCGATTTCGACCGCCAATTACCTACGCACCGGCATCTATTCATATTTCGGACCTTCGACAAATCGCATCACGTTAAACCTAACGAACGAACAGACGCTAGCGACAGATCCAGCCAAGCTCGTCGATCATCTTGATGCGTTACTCATGGCCAGTAGCATGTCGCCCGGCATGCGGAGCATTATGTTGAACGCCGTCGGCCAGATCCCGTCGGACACGAGTGCGAATCGATTGGAACGAGTCCGCACCGCGATCTATCTCGGCGTGAATTCGCCCGAGTTCTCCGTCGAGAAATAGTTATGTATTCGACTACCCGCCGCACTTTCATCCGCCAGGCGGCCTGCGCCGCGCTGACCACGTCTGGCATTCTTAACACCATTTTTGATCTGCGCCGGCTAAGCGCCGCGACGCCGACTGATGGCGACTACAAAGCGATCGTTTGTCTTTTCCTCTTCGGCGGGAACGACGCCAACAACGTCCTGATTCAGCACGACGCGAGCGGCTATGCTTCCTACGCTGCCGCGCGTGGTGTGCTCGCCTTGCCGCAGGCTTCACTGCTTCCACTGACGTTGCAGGGCGGCGACGGGCGCGATTTTGCGTTCCACCCGAACCTTCCGGAACTCCAAGGCCTCTTTAATCAGGGAAAACTCGGCGTCGTCGCGAACGTCGGCACGCTCGTAGCGCCAGTCACACGCGCTCAATATCTGGCGGGCGGTGCGGCTGTCCCGCCCCAGTTGTTTTCTCACGCCGACCAGTCGGTCCAGTGGCAAACATCGGTCCCTGATCGCATTTCGAAGACCGGCTGGGGCGGACGCATGGCTGATGCGTTGCGATCGCTGAACGGCGATTCGAAGATCTCGCTCTCGATCTCGATTGCGGGCACAAACACATTTGAGGTCGGCGACACCGTTCTTCCTTATAACGTCTCGCCGACCGGCAGCCTCGGCCTTGCCGGGATGGACGGCAGCGCAAATTCAAACGTGCGGCTGCAGGCCTTCAAAGATCTGCTCGCGCTGCCGCATAATAATCTTTTTGAGAAGGCGTACTCAGACACTGTCACCCGCTCGATTGCGGCGAATGATCTCCTCACTTCCGCGCTGGGCGGTATCGCGCCACTGAAAACCGTTTTTCCCGCGACATCCCTCTCGAATCAGCTCCAGATGATCGCGAAGCTGATCGCGGCTCGGACAAACCTCGGCATGCGGCGCCAGATTTTCTTTTGCTCGGTCGGCGGCTACGACACTCACGGCGATCAACTCACCGGCCAGGCAAATCTCCTGACGGAATTGAGCCAGGGCCTGAATGCATTCTACAACTCGACTGCCGAACTTGGCGTCGCGGATCAGGTCACAACCTTCACTGCGTCCGACTTCGGCCGCACGTTCCCGACGAACGGCTCCGGCTCGGATCACGGGTGGGGCAGTCATCAATTTGTGCTGGGCGGCGCAGTCCAGGGCGGCAGATTGTTCGGCACATTCCCGACGCTCGCCGTCAACGGTCCCGACGATACGGGCCAGGGTCGCTGGATACCGACGACGTCCGTTGATGAATTCTCGGCGACTCTTGCGTCGTGGTTCGGCGTCAGCGCTTCCCAAATGCCGCTCGTCTTGCCGAACATCGCTCGTTTCGCGCATCCGAATCTCGGCATCTTCG
>JALYXP010000471.1 GCA_030947045.1 Verrucomicrobiota bacterium
CGTTCATCACGACGACGCGGCCTTAATTCCGCCTCCAAGCCTGCCGGTCCGCCGGCGCGTTCGAGGTCGATGCGTAACGTTTCCACTTTGTCGGCGAGAACCTCGTTGTCTTCTTCAAATGCGTGTCGCACCACGATCGCGTAGAGAAGACCGAGCCCGCAGAAGAGCAGCAACGCCGCCGCGAGTGCGAAGAGGACGACGAGCTGCGACGCGATCGAGCGCGGCTCAGTCGGCTTTGAGGGCATAACCGACGCCACGAACGGTCTGGACGAGTTTTCGGTCGAACGGATCGTCGACCTTTGATCGAAGCCGACGGACGATCACGTCCACGACATTGGTGTCCGGTTCAAAGGCGAGATCCCAGACCTGCTCGACGATTTCCGATCGTGAGACGACCTCGCCCACTGAGCGGGCGAGACGCGTCAGGAGCAGGAATTCCTTCGGCGTCAGGTTCAGGGCGACACCTGAGCGGGCGGCGCGGTTTCGTCGTGTATCGATCTCCAGATCCTCGTAGCGCAAGAAATCACTCGTCGGCACCGGCGCGCGGCGCAGCAGGGAGCGGACGCGTGCCAGCAGCTCGGAAAACGCGAACGGCTTCACGAGGTAATCGTCGGCGCCGAGCTCCAAACCCTTCACCCGATCGGGAACTCCATCCCGCGCCGTCAGAAACAAAATTGGCATTTGGCCGCCACCATCCCGCACCTCCCGCACAACCGCCCATCCATCCTTCTTTGGCAGCATCACGTCGACGACAAGAAGATCGAACGATTCAGTGGTCGCAAGCTGGCTTCCAGCCTCGCCATCGCGGGCGATTTCGACGACATACCCAGCTTCCTGTAACCCTTTCGCGAGGAACGCCGCGGCTTTCTGTTCATCCTCAATCAGTAAAACCCGCATCGCCGACAGAAGTACCACCTGCGGCTGAAGAAATCACCACCTTTGCGCGGCTACGTCGCAGCCTTAGCCGCAAATAGTGCAACAGAACAGCTCGGTCCGTGTTAAATGGTGTCATGAAGACATTCGCAATTCTCCTTTGCGCGGCCGCATTGATCGGCTGCACGACCACCGAGACGGCCACGGTGGATAATCGTCCTTCTCACCGTGAACTGAGCCAAAAGCGGGTTTACACGCAGGAAGAGCTGCAGAAGACGGGCCACAATGAAAGTATCGCCGACGCGTTATCAACAGTTGACGCTTCGATCACGACGAATCACGGCCGTTAAATAGTCAGCGGCGGCGGCGGTTTCGACCGTCACGTGGAATTAGCCGCCGCATCTTCAGTCGCCAGAACAGCCGTAGCGCGGCCTTGCTGCATTGTTTCTCGCGTTCCGGCGCGCACAGACATCGACCGTGACGGGCGCAGGTCTTTCAAGTATCAAGCGGTATGAACCGTCGTCACATCCGCTGGCTCCCGATTGTTGCGGCCGCGCTCATTTTTGCCTGGCAATACTTCGGTTCCGAGAAGTTTGTAAATCCTGAGACCGGCCGCAAGAGCCACGTCGGCATGTCAACTGAGCAGGAGGCGGCGCTCGGCTTTCAGACGTATCGGCAAGTCCTCGCGCAATCGCACGCGATCGATTCCGGCCCACAGCTCGAGATGGTGAAACGCGTGGCGTCGCGGCTGGCGGCAGCGACGGGGAAAGCGGGCGCGGGTTATGACTGGCAGGTCTCACTCATCGATGACAAACAGGTCAACGCGTTCTGCCTGCCGGGCGGAAAGATAGTCGTCTACACCGGCATCCTTCCGGTCGCACAAAACGAAGCCGCGCTGGCGACAGTAATGGGCCACGAGATGGCGCACGCGACCTCGCGTCACGGCGCGCAACGCGTCTTGCAACAGAACCTCGCCCAGACAGCGATGACGGGAATCGCGGTGTCGTTATCCGACATGGATTACAACAAGCAGCGCGCCGTCATGGGTGCACTCGGAGCTGGCGCGCAGTTCGGAATTCTCATGCCGTTCGGCCGCGAGCACGAGAGTGAAGCCGACGCGATCGGCCTCATGTATATGGCGCGCGCCGGTTACGACCCCGAGGAGAGCATCCGCTTCTGGCAGCGCATGGAGCAGTCGAGTCGCGGCGGGCCGCCGGAATTTCTCTCGACCCACCCGTCACACGGCACGCGCATCCAGCAGCTGCAGGAGTTAATGCCGAAAGCGAGGGCGGAGTACGAAGCCTCGCGTGCGGCCGTGCCGGATGGGCAGCGCCGACCGTAGAGCGGCCGCCGGTTACTTCAGCGCTCGCTCAAGCAAGTCTGCGAGCCGCCAGCCCGCGACATGCATCTCTTCGCGCACAACGGCAGCTGACCAATCGTAGTAGTGAACACCGTCCGCGGGCGGCTTCTCTTCCGCCATGCCAACAGCGAGCCGCTGACCTTCGACTTGCTGCACGCGCACATTCTTGAAGTCGAGCCGTTCGTGCGCTTCGCGTGCGATTGGCAGCTCGAAATTCGCACACGCCTCCGCGTAATCCTTCAGCTGCACGTCGGGTGTGAAACGCCAGTGCTTCGGTTCTTCTTTGGCGAATCGCACCACCAGTTCGTGGCGGGCGGCGTCGGTCACGCCGCGACGTTCTTCCTTCTCCATTTCTTTCGGCGTCTCGGGTAGATTTGCCATCACCGCATCGGTGTCCCAGAAGCTGTGGAACTTGGATTCCGGATGACCGATTCGTGCTGCCGCCGCGGGCGTATGTTTCAACGTGATCGTATTACCGCCCTGATCTTCCGTTGCCGTTTCGCCTTTGTCTGGATCGACGGCACGTCCTTGTTCGTTGAAATATTCGGCTCCCACGTGCAGCGGTTGGTGGATATCTCCCATGAAATGCGCCAGCAGGATGATGGCGATCGGCTTGGTGATCTTGCGCGCGTTCTCCTCTGGCTCGTCCCCGTGCAACACCGCGACGCAGTAGCTGATCATGTGCACGATGTCCCACTGGGTGCGGCCGACTTTGCCGTCCCCATACTTCGAGCCGTGCAAGATCGGGACGTCGGTGTAGTGAAACCAGTGATGCGACGGCACGCCCGACTTGTCGTCCTTGGTCGGCGGGT
>JALYXP010000476.1 GCA_030947045.1 Verrucomicrobiota bacterium
GGAAGAGCGCCCGCGGCAGTCCCGATCGTTTCCGCAACAGCTCCGCCTCGAAGCGGATAATCGGCCATACCCCGGGATAGTCGCCGCGCGCGCGTTCCAGTAGCGAAAGTGCGGCATTATCGTCGTGCTCATTGTGGCGGATGTGCGCGAGGTTCAACGCTGCAATCCAGGTGCGCGGATTTTCTTTCCTTGTCTCGGCCGCGAGGGAGGTCGCGCCGACAAAGAGCGCCTCGCTCTCCTGCCGCTTACCTTCGCGGTATAAGACGTCGGCGAGGTTGTTTCTGGCGAGTACGTTATCGGGAGTAAGCTCAAGGACGCGGCGAAAGACCTTCTCTGCCTTCCCGTAGTCGCCTTCGTTCTGGTAGATCAAGCCGAGATTCATCGCGACGCGAGTGCTTGAACCACCTGCTTCCATTGTCCGCTCGTAGAATACCTTCGGGCTAACCCAGTCGCTGCTTCGATAATAGCTGCGGACGCCTAGACCGCAGCTAGCTGCCAAGCTCAACGCGATCGCCGCAGTACGCCCTATTCGCGGGAGCTCGACCGCGCAACCCGCCAGGAAGATGAGCAAGCCAACGCTGGGAAGGTAGAGCCAGTGCTCGGCTACGTTTGCGTTTAGATCGATCAAGTTCGAGATCGGCAGAAACCCACACGCGAACCATAGCACTCCAAAGAGGCGGAGTTGGCGCGCCCGGCCTTTGCGGATTGCGCCGTACACGAGCGCGGCGAGGACTAACGTTCCTAGGACGGACAGGTATTCCGTCGCAGCGGAGCTACGCCACTGCGTGGTGCCGAGGTAGTTTTCCGGAGTGAGCACTGAGCGCTCCATGTAAAGGGTCGACGGCCAGGCAAGCAGCCGCCCGTAATCTCCCAGAGCGCGTAACATGAGAACAACCCGAGTAGGCGCACTCCAGTGTTGCGACGCGGCGGCCGCAACGCGTTCGTCCGGCAGGTGGCGGAGCCCGGCGTAGGTCGCGAGCAACGCGATGCAGCAAACGAATAAGATTACCTTTACACGCGGGCTCCGTTGTCTTGTGAACGCAACACTGTGCAGGAGGAAGATCGCTATCCAGACGCACGCGATTTCTCTCGAGCAAAGCGCCAGTAGCCCGCAAAGCACCGCTCCGGTGTAGTATGTAACGCGCGCGCGTCTCGACAGAAGATCACCAGCCCGCAGGTAGAACAACCACGCGCTGCAGGCGAAGAGAAACGCCAGACTATCAGCTCGGCCGGAAATGTAATCGACCGCTGCGCTGTGGACCGGGTGAACAATCCAGAGCAACGCGACCAAGAAGCTTACGAGTGAAGCTCGATCAAGCGTTGCCCGTGATGTGGAGGGCGAAAAGCTGGAGCGGAACAGACGTGAAAGGAGAAACGAGAGCGCAATTCCAGACGCGACATGGAGTAGAACGTTTGTGAGATGAAAACCGTAAGCGCTGCCGTTCCAAACCAACGCATCGACTGCGAAGGAGACGTTCTGGACGGGGCGATAATGCAGCGAGACGGACTCAGGAAAAAGGTAGTGGCGAAACGCCTCGACGAAAAGCAGCGGGCTTTTCCCGAAAGGGTTTTCGCCGACTAAGTAGTCATCGTCCCAGACAGGCACACCTTGAAGCGCCGGCATCCGGACTGCGAAGCCGATCACCAGTAGAATCAAGGCCCGCACCCAGCCGTTCGTCAGAACAGACGCCGCGCGGAACAGCCAGCTCTGTCTCTCACGGATGGAGCTTTGGTCGATCGGCTTCGAAGTAGCTGCGGCGAGTGGTTCCACGGCGTCGACTAGCAATGGGCGTGCTAAAACAGAAAAGCGTCCTTCCGAATGAAAGGACGCTTTTCCTTTAGAGGTTTAGCTACGCTTAGTGGCCGAAAGGCGACCAGAAGGCGTCGTCCGTTACGTCGGAAAGAGCGTCGTAGGTCGCCTGAGGCACCTTCGGGAGCGTGTCGACCATTTGCTGGCCATAGCTGTTCCCAAATAGATCCGCACCCGTCGAGTAGAGATTGGTATCCTTCTTCACATACTTAATCCAGTCGGTCTTATCGACGCTGTATCCGGTGACTTTGCCCGTTTCGATCGCGTATTGATCGACGGCGGCGTCGATCAAACGAAGGTCGTTCAAGACCTTGCTCGCCTGAGACCGCTTACGCGCACGGAGAAAGCCGGGCACGGCGATCGCGGCAAGAAGCGCGATGATCGCGACAACGATCATGATTTCCACGAGGGTAAAACCGCCGCGGCGTTTAGCAGAGAGTTTGTTTAACATCTAAGGAGTCTTTTTTTCGTTAGTTAGTTTGGTTACTGGTGAGGTGCGTTCGTGCGGTCGTTTGCCTTTGCTGCGGACGGCGGAGCTCACAACTCATTCCCTGCCACCCCGGAAACTCCGTGATGGCAGGTGGATGAATCGTCAGCTGCTTAGTTGTAAGGCGACCAGAACGCGGTGTCGGTCACGTCAGACAAGTTGCTCTTCGTCGCCGCGGGCACGCTCGGGAGCTTGTCAACGGCCTGGTTACCGTAGTCATTACCGAACAGGTCCTTGCCCGTGGTGTACAGGTTCGTGCCCTTCTTGAGGTAGTTTGTCCAATCAGAGACGTTGACGGTCGCGCCGCTGGCTTTGTTGGTTTCGATCGCGTACTGGTCGACTGCGGAGTCGATCAGGCGAAGATCGTTGATGATACGGCTGGCCTGGGAGCGCTTGCGAGCACGGAGGAATCCGGGCACCGCGATCGCGGCCAAGAGAGCGATGATCGCTACGACGATCATGATTTCCACGAGGGTAAAACCGCCGCGGTTCTTGTTGAGTTTGTTTAACATTGCTGTCTGTCTTTCTGTTGTTGGTCTGGTTTGGTTTGATTGCGATCCGCGGCAGAACCGCGAACTGTGGAAGTCTTTAAAGCAGCCGTGATGCCAAGCCGCTTTGGATTATCTGAATTACTGGAATGCGAGCCTTCACCCTCTCGCCGTTACGCGCGAAACGTCCGCTGCACGGCGCGATGACTGCTGAAGCAGCGGCCATGGGAGATCTCCGGCCCAACTCACGCACTTCGATCCCGCTCGCCGCCTATGTCTTTGCCGGCGTGCTCCTGCTGCGGCTCGTTGTCCTGCTCCGCTTTACCGCCTCGGCGTTCCTCCTGCCGACGCAGGGCGACATGCACTTCTATAATGATTGGGCGCTGCGGATCCTGCACGGCCAATGGACAGACCATCAGGCCTTCTACGGATTGCCGCTCTATCCTTATCTGCTCGCCGCAATCTATAAGGTGGCGGGCTACACGCCTTTCGTGCCGGCACTGCTTCAGGTCTGCGCCGATGCAGGCACGGCTACGATTCTCTATCAGCTCGCGGCTGATCTCCTCGGAAACCGAGCAGTGAGCCGCGACACCGCGACGCGCAAGCTAGGTCTCTACTCTGGTGACTGGGTGGGGCTTATGGCAGCCGCGGCTTGGGCCTTCTACGTCCCGTCGCAGGCTTACTCCTCAATCCTGATGCCGACCGCGCTGGCGGTTTTTGTCTTTTGGTTCGTCGTTGCTCAGATTGTGCGTCGCGACAAGGCGTCGCGGCCCCTAATCATTTTCCTCTTCGGCCTTCTGATTGGCTTTAGCGCAATGGGCATCGCGACAACGCTCTTCCTCGTGCCGCTGTTCGTCGCTGCTTTGTTCCTCCGCTGGAACACAAAACTGCTCGCGCTCGCACGCCCTAGTCGTCTCGTCGCGTGCCTTCTCGGCGGCGTCGTGCTCGGCACGATGCCTTGTTGGGCTCATAACTACTTCATCGCGCGCGATCCTGTTCTCCTCTCCGCCCACAGCGGCGTGAACTTCTGGATCGGGAATAACCCCGTCGCGAATGGCTATCCTAAGATGCCGCCCGGCCTGCACGCTGGACAGGAAGCGATGCTCCAGGACTCCATTCACGTCGCAGAACGCGACTCCGGACGGAAACTACAGCGCTCCGAGGTGTCCCGTTACTGGTCAGCGAAGGCGAACAAGTTCATCCATGAGAACCCTGCGGCCGCTTTGAGATTGGTCGCGACAAAGATCGCGAACTTCTGGAACAGCTTTCAGTACGACGATCTCAGCATTATCACGAACCTGCGATTGCAGGGTGTGCTACTTCCCGGGCTGCGCTTTGGGGTAGTTGCCGCGCTAGCTCTCGCCGGGTTGCCGCTCGTTGTCCTGCGTCTGCGGCGCACGCGCTGGGTGGTTGCCGCGGTTGCTCTACACATGGCATCGCTACTTAGCGTCTTTGTCACCGAACGCTACCGGATCGCGGCCGTGCCCGGCCTTATCCTACTAGCCGCGCTCGGCCTTTACTTCCTCTGGCAAAACCTGGTTCGCGCCCGCTGGTCGGTAGTCGCGATGCAGGTCGCAGCGCTAGCTATCGCGAGTGCGTTTGTTTCGATCCCGCGGAACGATCCATCGCTCTGGGCGCTCGACCCCTACAACTCTGGCTGGCAGGCGCTCTCCTCGCACAACTACCCACTCGCGAAAGAGAAGCTCGAGCTTGCCTATGCTTATGTGCCGACGAACGCCGAGATCAACTTCGCGCTAGGCAACCTGGAGCTGGAACAAGGTAATCCCGCCGGCGCGAAGCCGTTCTACGCCGCCACTCTTCGGCTCGATCCGCAACACGAGGGCGCCTGGAATAACCTTGGCGTGATGGCTCTGGGCGAAGAGCGCTGGGAGCTGGCCGCGAAGTTTCTGGAAGGAGCTCTACGCGTTTCGCCGGACGACCCGAAGACTCATTTCCTCCTCGCCCGCGCTCAGCTCGAGATGGGCCGGTATGAGGAGGCACAGCGGGAAATCGATACCTCGCTCGCCACCCGCCCTGACCAGCCGGAGTTCATCGAACTCAAGCAGCGGATTGCGCAGCAGCTTTAATGGTGGGCGAATCGAGTTGGCGCAGGGGCATAGTCATTGCTAAGCAGAAGGCTACTTCTCCTTAGTCGTTCCTGCGATGTGATCACCGAAGTACTCGAAGCACCAACAACTGCCGCGGCTCCGACCGATAACGTCGCGGCGCGGCATGTCGTCACATCGCCGTTGCAGAACAAGCTGCTGCTTTGGTTGGTTGCGGCCTTGCTCGCGCTGGTCGGCATTTTCCTTCGCGTTGAGCGCTCCGCCACCTTCCAGACCTCAGGCCCGGACGAGCTGTTCTATGCGCGCTTCGTTGACC
>JALYXP010000493.1 GCA_030947045.1 Verrucomicrobiota bacterium
GGTCTGGCGAAGAAACGCTGGTGGCCGCTGGCGACGAGCGACGTGTCGCGGGATGTGCATCGGCGGTTGAAGGACGCGCTGGATCCGAATGGGATTTTGAATCCCGGAAAGTTTTTGGACTAACGGATTACCGAGAGCAACTGACGTCCGTCATCCTGAGACTGGCGAAGCGCCGAAGGATCTCGCAGCAACATAACCGGTCGATGCGTGCAACGGAGTGTCGTCAGCTGCGATCGACCTTTTCTCTGGCGAAAGAAATCGCTCACTCATTGCGAGATCCTTCGACCGTCCTCCGGCGGCTCAGGATGACGCCTGGTTACTTTACGATGAACTCCGCGCGGACGGCGCGATGATCGCTGGAGTTCGGCGATGTCGGGATGACTTCAGCTTTCTCGAGCTTCGCGCCGCGGTAGAAGATGTGATCGAAGCAGGCGGCTGGGAAGCGCGCGTCCGGCGGCAGGGTGATGCGCTGCGACATTGGAATGGTTTGCCAGATCCAGGAGAAGCCGTGCGCGATCAGCTCGCGCGATGTCCTTTCGTCTTTGAAGCGCGGATCGTCCGGTGCGGTGTTGAAATCACCTCCGACGAGCCACGATATCTGCCCGAGTTTGCCGTAGGCGTCTTCCATCGCACGGATGTGCACGCGCAATTGTCGGATCGATTCCTCACGAATGGCGATGTCTTCGACGAGCTCGCCGCGATTGCTCTTCAGGTGGACGGCGTAAACGCAAAGCAGTTGTCGCGGCGCGAGCTCGTAGGCAGCAAACGCGAAGCCGCGCGGTGGAGTGATCGCACTGCCGGCCCGCCATGATTCAGCCCATGCGCTTATCGGTTCCAAACGGCTGACGATCGCGACTTGCTGCGTTTCGATCTGTCCTTCGCGTGGCGGGAAAGTTGAGCAGACGTCGACTTTGAATCCGCGTAAGGGCTCGACTGCGAGTGCGGCACTTGCCCAATCGCGCACTTCCTCGAAGCCGATGACATCAGCGTTCAGCTTAACGATGTCGGTTTGCACGGAGCGGATTTGCCGCGACTGCTCGGCGCTAGTCGCGTTCGGCCGCCCGCCGGGAAACCAGCGGATGTTCCAGAATGCTGCCGACGTTGGGACAGTCGAAGCTGTCTGGGCGCTCGCGGAAACCGCTAATCCAAGCAGCAAGACTAACGGAAGAGCTCGCCGCATTCTCGTGTCTAAATCGCTGCTTGAGTAACGCGAATCAACCGTTACGCGTGATGCACAATTTGCGCGAGCTGCTCCCGCACCGCACGCTCGGCCTGCTCTTCGGTGTCGTAGCCGACAACGACCAGCTCCAACATCTGCGTGCCGACGTCCCGTTTGCCGCGCCAGACCGCATCGAGCCTTCCCGAGGCAGTCCAGTTTTCCTGATCCTGCGCCTTCACCTCAGGGGCGCTGCCGTCCCAGTAACAATAGTAAACGTGCAGCACCGCCGAGCCTTTCTCGAAGACGTATGAGCGGATTGGAAGTCCCACGCCGTTCACTGAAATCACTTTCTGGTGAACGCCGCCGCGCAGCGTCATTCCGCTCGCGGGAAGACAAATGTCCGGCCGGTGATTTTTAATGAAAAGGCCCGCGGTGCGGCCGGGCAGCCACTTGAAGAAATACATCGCCCACTGCTTTCCTTCGGTGCTGGACCACGCGCCGCCGCCACCTTCGTTGTAGCGGAGTAGTTCCTGCGCCTGATCGGCGACCGGTATTTCTTTCCAGTTCTTCGCCTGCTTCGGCCAGGTAATGGACCATGGTTCGAGTCGTGCCGCGCGCGCTTCATGCACGCCATACCACGCCTGCGTGCCTGCTTCGGCGGCGACGGTGAAGGCGATGATCAGGATCAGCAAAATCGCAGGAAGACGGAAAGCAGAACGAGATTCCGGGCGGTGCGGTGACGCCGCAGTTTTTGTCGCACCACCGAGCCACATGCTGACGCCCCAGAGTCCCAACAGACACGCCATCAAAATCGTGTGACCAGCAGGATCGTGCCATTTGTGGATCGCCTCGGCGCCTTGCTCAGCCCCGACATAGACGAGCAAAAATGTGCGGATCAGATTGCAGACAAACGCCAGCACCGCGCCTGCGACAATGAGGATGATGCGCCGGGCAAGCTTGAAATTGTAGAACTCGCCGAGGAAGAGCGAGACCATAAAGGTCGCCTGCAGCGAGCGCACGCCGGTGCACGCTTCATCGATGCCGACGAAGCCGGTGCGGACCTCGATAACGTTTCCCATCTGCACGGCTGAGATGCCGATGGCGTTGAGGACCTCGACGTTGATGGATGCAACCGCGCGCATGAGCGTCTGGATGACGAGCTGTTCGAACTGAGTAGGCCACGGCACCGCGACGAGAAAGAACAGAATCGGAAACGCGAAGTGCCGCAGCCAACGCATTCCGCCGGCCAGATAAACACCGGCGAGCGATGCGCCCACCGCCGCGAAGGCCATCGCCCAGCTGAGCATGCGCCAGTCGGGGTGCGCCTCCTGCACGAGGCGGACAGGCATTACCAGCATCACCGCGCCGAGAATGACGAGCCAGGGAAGAAGCTTCGTCTTTGGTGCGTCGGCGCCGGGCGCGTTTTGGAGGCGACGCCAGAAAATGTATCCCGCGAGGAACGGCACCGTCCAGCCGTAGCCGTATTGCGGATTGATCGTCCACTCGAAGCGCAGTCTCGAAATCAGTTCGAGCCAGAGAAGGCCAAACGCCGCCAGCGTCAGCCAGTTCCTTCGGTCGGAAATGGGAGCCGTGGGAACGGCGGGCGGAGCGGGGGCGAGGGCGGTGTTCATGCAGGCGCGGCGATTTAGACTGAGCAAATTGCGAGCCTCAGGCAATCCCGCGCTCGTCTACTGGCGCGAGGCCTGCTCTCTTATCGGCTAGACGCCGCGCGGACGGAAGCGAAAAACCGGTCCGTTGACTTGTCGGCGTCACAACAGAAAGCTCCCGCATCTTGGAGAATCCTCACAATAAAATCGAGCGATCGGTGCTCAAAATCGCGGCTTGGACACTCGGCATTATCATCTTCCTGATCGTCGGTGGCGTCGTCGGTCAACGCTCTTTCCGCAGGTGGCAGGAACGTCGTCTGGTCGCCGAAGGAAATGCGCTCGTTCGCGAAGGCGACCTGAAGCGCGCCAGCCTCGATGGGCGCCGCATTTTGCAGATCAATCCCGAGAGCGCGGAGGGCACGCGGATCATGGCGCGAATCGCGGAGCGCGCGAATCTCCCGGCCGCGGTGGAACTCTGGCGGCGTGCGGCTGACCTCAGCCACGGTGACACCAGTGATCTGTTGGCGTGGGCGAAAGTAGCGTCGCGTTTTGAGGATGACGGCGGTCGCGATCGCGCGCTGCAGCGGCTGCCGGAGTCGGCGAAAAACACCGCGGAATATCATAGCGTCCAGGCGGATATCGCGAAGGCCCGGCGTGATGGCGCAGCCATGGAGGAACATCTGCGCGAAGCCGTTCGCCTTGATCCTGCAAGCAAGGAATACGCGCTTCGTCTCGCGTCGCTGCAATTGTCATCGCCCGACATCGCGCGGCGTGAAGAAGGCCAAAAGACGCTGGCGCAGTTGCAAGCTGATCCCGCTTCGCAGCGTGAAGCGACTCGCGTGCTGACGGACGACGCGCTGCGGCGCGGCGACTTCGACGCGGCGGTCAAAAGCGCGCGCGCATTACAGGAGGTTCCCGGCCACGATTTCTCGGACGAGGTTCTGCTCCTCAGCGCGCTGAACGGCGGACTCGATCCGAGCTTCAGTACTTACCTGCAGAAGCTCGAAGGCGAGGCAGCTGAGGACGGGACGCGCGCCGCTGAACTCATTACCTGGATGAACGGTCACGGGATGCCGGCAGCGGCGATCTCCTGGGCCTCGCAATTGGGCGAGACAGCCCTCGGCCACAAGGCGGTCGCGATTGCGCTCTCGGATTCCTACATCGCCGCGCGCGACTGGGAGGGAATTCAGCGGTTGGTCAAAGACGGTAATTGGGGTCCGCTCGATTTCCTGCGGAACGCACTCTCGGCCCTGGCGTTTCGCGAAACGGGAAACCAAACCGAGGCAGCCGCGCAATGGAGTGAAGCGGTGAAAAAGGTTTCCGGCGATACCCGGCAGGCGGTGACGCTGGCGGAGATTGTGCAGCGATGGGGCTGGCGTGATGAAGCGCTCGAGCTGTTCTGGGTTTCGACAAAAGATCCGGCTAAAGGCGACGACGCGTTGCAGGCGCTCTACGGCTATTATGCGAAGAACGGCCCTTCGTCGGATCTCTACCGTGTGCTGCTGCATCGGCGGGAGTTGCATCCCGATGACCTGAATATCCAGAACAACGTCGCGCAGCTCTCCCTGCTGCTAGACCTAAACGCTGACCAGGGCCAAAAACTCGCGCGCGATTTATACGAGAAGGACCACACTAATCCGGCCTACGTCTCGACCTATGGTTTCGCGCTCTACACGCAGGGCGACATGAAGAAGGCATTGAGCGTTTATCGCACCCTCACGCCGGAGCAGCTGCATCAGCCGGAGCTCGCCGCCTACTACGGGATCGTGCTAGCTGCGGCGGGTGAACGCGAGCAGGCCGCAGAGTTCCTCGCCCTTGGCCAAAAAGCTCAACTCCTGCCCGAGGAACGCGCGCTGCTCGAGAAAGCTAATCGCACCATCGCGCGCAAGTAAGCTAACCGTTAAATCACGCGCAACACTTGCATTCGATACGAATCAATAGTTGGTAATGAAGTTCACTCCGCGATCGCGGAGAAATGGCGCTCGCCCATGAAATTAGGAACACTCACTCACACGCTGACAATTGTGTTTACGTCTGCTGCGGCGGTGTTCTCGAGCGCGTCCGCGGCTGATGCGCCGAACGGTCCGACTGTTTATGCACCGAGCGCGCACACGCTCAATCAGCCGACGCCGACGACGCGGAAATTCGAATGGAAAAAGGGGATCGTGACGACTGTTTTCTGGATCGGGGAGAAGCCGAGCGGTAACAACCCGACGCCAAACAAGTCGAGCTCATGGGACGCTGATTGGACGCGCAACTACGGCGGCTTTGACGATCCGGATCCCGCGAAGCGCCGTAACATGCTGCCGGTAAGTTTTACGCCGCGACAGAATCCGTTTTACTGCGCTCTTCCGTATAACGACAAAGCGCGGACCGGTCATCGCGCGGAGGCTCCGAACGTCGTTCCGTGGTTCCGCGAAGCCTATCAAGGCCCGGCCGTCTCAACCTGCAAAGGGCGCTGGATTGCCATCCATAAAGGCTCAAGGACCGTCTATGCCCAATGGGAGGATGCGGGACCATTCCGGACCGATCATTGGCAGTATGTTTTCGGGAACGAGCGGCCGAAGCCGAACCTGAACCAGGGCGCGGGGCTCGATGTCTCGCCAGCCGTGCGCGATTATCTCGGCCTGCAGGAAACCGATGTGACCGATTGGAAGTTTGTCGAGTTCAAGGAAGTGCCTCCGGGTCCGTGGGCCAAACTTGGTGACAACAACACTTTCGTGATCAACCAGCGCAATAGCACCTCGTCAGTCGCGCAGGGTCGAAAGCCTACGGGCGACGGTTCACCTCGCTAGCTCTGCGGCTTTTAGAAAAGCTGCGGCTGGTCGTCCGCCGGGTGCGCGTCTCCGATGATGCTGCGGATTTTCATGAGCAGTTCCCGGAAATCGTAAGGCTTCTGAATTGTATCGATCACGCCGGCCTTCAGCATCTCCGAGCGCGTCGCCGGCTCCAGATAACCGCTCGCGATAATGGCGCGCACGTTTGGCTTCGCCTCCTTCATCCGGAGGAAAACATCGCGCCCGCCGAGCTTCGGCAGGCCGAGATCGCAGACCACCAGACCGATCTCATCGCGACGGGCCCGGAACATCTCAACCGCTTCCAGCCCATCGCGCGCTGAGAGCACGCGATAGCCTTCGCCCTCCAGAATTTGAATCGCCAGATCGCGCAACATCTCTTCGTCCTCCACCAGCATGATCGTTTGCGGTTCGCGCGGACTAAGCGTCGTGCTGATGATCTCCGGTGGGTGCTCCGCGCGCCGCGTCACCGGCAGATAGATGCGGAACGTCGTGCCTTTCCCCGGAGCGGTTTCCACCTGCACAAAACCGCGGTGGTTATTCACGACGCCGTAAACAACCGAGAGACCCAGGCCCGTGCCCTTCGCCCGCTCCTTCGTCGTAAAGAACGGCTCGAAAATGCGTGAGCGCACATCCGGAGTCATCCCCGCGCCGTTGTCCCGCACACCGATGCACGCGTACGCTTCCGCTTCCGCGCCGGTAAAGTGCTCGGCCATCTCCGCTGCCCGAACGAGTGATGTCTCGAGCCCGATCGTGCCGCCGCCAGGCATCGCGTCGCGCGCATTGACGCAGAGATTTAGCAACACCTGATGCACCTGACTGCGGTCCGCGGTGATGATCGGAAGCTCACGCTGCAGGCGCAGTTCGAAGCTGATCGTCTTCGGGAACGTCGCCTGCAGCATGCGCTCGATTTCGCGCAGCAGATTGTTCAGGTCGACCGATGCGAAACGCGCTTCCGCCTGCCGCGCCGATGTCAGCAACTGCTGCACGAGCGCCGCGCCGCGTTCGACCGCTTCTTTGATTACGGTGACGGCGCCGCTGACTTGCTCCGGCCGCTGATTCCGGTCTTCAAGCTTCGTCGCGTACCCGAGAATGATCGCGAGGATGTTGTTAAAGTCATGCGCGATGCCGCCGGCAAGGGTGCCAAGGCCTTCCATCTTCTGCGCCTGGATTAGCTGCTGCTCGAGTCGTTTCCGGCGCGTGTCGTTAAACAGATACGCCTGTATTT
The DNA here is from genome assembly GCA_030947045.1 of Verrucomicrobiota bacterium. Taxonomy (GTDB): domain Bacteria; phylum Verrucomicrobiota; class Verrucomicrobiia; order Chthoniobacterales; family UBA10450; genus JACCTI01. The sequence continues at coordinate 6,790 of JALYXP010000493.1, forward strand.
CCTGCAGATTGCCCTGCTCATCTGACGTGCCGACAAACCGCGCGGCGACATAAACGGCGTCGCCGCCCGGCTGTCGCATCTGCAGTTCGTGACGTTCCGCCACGCCGCGCTCTCGGACGGCCGCGATCAGCTCTTTTCCGTCCTGTCGCGTGCGCAGCAAGCCAATAAAGTTTGTCGTGATCGCGTCACCAGCCGACGCGAATCCGAAGATCCGGACGAACGCCGGGTTGCAAGCCACGATCACCCCATCCGGATCGATGATGCAATCGCCGGTCAGATCTTCATCGACGAAACGGCGGTAGCGCTCTTCGCTAACTCGCAACGCCTCCTCGGCACGGCGCAACCGTCCGAGCAGCTCGCTATCGGGTGCGCGTCGCTTGCCTCTTTTCGGCCTGGCGTTTGAACTGGGAGGAGGCTCGGGCGCGTTCATGTCTTACCGAGCCGACGTAGCTGGCACCCGCCCATGATGTCACCAGTCCGCGCCGAACGCACCAACTTCCGCCAGTTCGCGCCCTCTGGCCGTTAACGCGGAGACGGTGCGGGGGACGGTGACGCGGAGTGTGCGGTATTTGCACGCAATTCCGTGACGCGGTCGGACGAGAAAAACACGAAGAAGATGACGAGCGCCGCACCGATCACGACGAAGAGAAATAGAAAGCTCAACGCGCGGATATTGCGTCGGCGCGCGCGCGCCTGCTGCCAGGTGGCCCGCTTCTGCATCAGCTCAATCTCCAGCAGCTGCGCGAGCTTTGCTGGATCGGGTGCGTCGGGTTGAGGCTTGCCGTCACCGTCGGACATCGGCAACAACATTAGCCGACCACGTAAAACGCTACAATGGATTCCGTAACGCCAGCGCAGGAACGCCGCCAGCTCGCCGCCTACACAATTCCGATGGGCGTGTTCCTCGCGGCGCTGGCTCTCATCAGTCTCGTGAAGAGAATCGGTAGCGGCGCGTTCTGGCTCGACGCGCCGCAATAC
>JALYXP010000013.1 GCA_030947045.1 Verrucomicrobiota bacterium
GATCCAGAGAATCACGCGAACGGCCATGAGCCAGCGGCTGCGCGGCGCGGTCGCCGGTGCCATGTCGGGTTGCGGTTCGTCCACCTTTCCGCAGTGCCTAACGACCAATGGCCCGATGATATTCTTCAAGCGCTTTCGGCATCCACGCTTGCAGCTGCTGGATGCACGTCTGATGAGATGATGCGTGGAAAGAGACTCCGGCGGTGCGCCGCCGCGTTCGCTTGCCTCTTCCATTCTGCCAGAAGCGCAGGCTCTCCTCCCGATCAAAGCCGGCGCGCGCCATGTAGGTGAGGCCGATCTCGTCCGCTTCGCTCTCGTGCTTCCGGCTGAACGGCATGAGCACGCCAAATTGCGCGCGCGGGCCAAGCGGGCCCATGACCGCGCGCTGTTCGTTGTAATCCATGTCGCTCAACGAAACCGCGACACCGGTGTGCGCGGTTTGCGTGAGGTTCTGTTGGAAGACGCGTTGTGCGCCGTGACGCGAAGTCGCATGCGCCATCTCGTGGCCGAGCACGGTCGCGAGCGCGGCGTCATTGCGCGCGACCCGCAGGATGCCGGTGTAGACGACGATCTTCCCGGCCGGCAGGCAGAACGCATTCACCTTGCCGTCTTGAATAAGGGAGACTTCCCACTGAAATCCCTCACCTGCCTGGCCCGTGCTTTGCGCGAGTCGGCTGGCGACCGTCTTCACCATCTCGAACTCCGGGCCGGTGTTAATGGCCTGCGATTGCGCGAGGACTTGCCGCTAGGTCTGGAAACCGAGCGCCGCTTCCTGCTGCGTCGACATCCCGACATGCGCGGCACGGTCTCCGGATTCAGGAATGATTCTGAGGTGAAGAACTGATAAGCGATGACGACGAGGATCGACGCGCAACGGACGTGGCGGTTCATGACTGCGAGCCTGCACAAGCACACGTCTGCTCGACAAGATTTCGCCGCATTTCACCATCGCGAATTGGGCCGAGGTTTTCGCGTGATTGAGACGCTCTAACCGCGGGATGCGGATGAGTAGACTCGTCGGCTTGGTCTGCGGACCTTGCCTAACGAAGCGCGGCGCGCCGCTCTTTCAAAGGCTGCCCTTGCGGCCCAATACCGGTGCCGGAGCGGGCTCGAACAAGCGTGGCATCGGCGCTATTCACGCTGCCGTCGAGGTTGACGTCGGTCAGGAAGTTTGTCGCATCGGTTTGCTGACCGGAGCGGTTGCGCGTGCCCGTTGCGTCGGCCGCGTTGACGGTGCGGTCGCCATTCACGTCGCCGATGAGATAGCCGACTTGGAACGAAGCATTGGTTAACTCCTGCGAATACTCGTCGATCACATTGTCCATGTGGAGGGTGACGAGTTGCGCGTTCGTGACGCCACTGAGGTTCACCACCACGGTCTGGCCGGAGAAGGAGGCGGATGTCACTTCACCGCCGGCCGGTGCATCGATGGTGAAGGTACCGTTGTCGATGTTCGTGCTGAAGGTAAGAACAATGTGATGGGTGCTCACGGCACGCGAATCGATTGTCGGAGAACCGGTGAGGTTGAGCGGCAGATCGAAATCGCCTCTCGCGCCATGCGTCTCACGTTCCACCGCGCTAACGAGTCTCAAGGTCGGCTGAAAATCGCTTAAGCTGACGGTCTTCTGATTTGCATAAGTCACCTTGAAGCTGCCGAGCCCGTCCGAAGTGGCGAGTCTTCCGCCGCTCGCCACGTTCGAAAACGTGCCGGTCAGATTATTGTCGGAAGTGACGATGTCGAAGGTGTCGGAATGCAGGATGGCGTTCTCGAAGCCGTCGACAAACGAGAGATCGAGCGTGCCGCCGAGCGTGACGGCCGACGTGCCCTGCTGCACGAGTTGATCGAAGCCATCGCCCGCGGAGAGGCCGCCGATTTGGAAAAGCAGGAACGTGCTGGAATCAAAGCTGATCGCGCCCTGCACCGTCTGCTGTCCCGGCGAATGGCCGGGGGCAAAGACGGAGCCCTGAATCAGGCCGACATCGGCAAAAGTGGTCCCGGTCCCGGTCAGATAAGAGCCGCGGAATTCGATCCCGTTCATGACCCGCAGCTCCGTGTGATACTGCGTGTTCACGCCCGGCTGGCCGCCCATGTCCAGGCTGCTGCCGCCGTTGATGACGGAATTGCCGGTAATCGTGAGCACCGTATTGCCGTTGTCCGTCGGCGCACCGATGCGGACGGTGCCGCCGTTTATGACCTGCTGATTGCCTTGGATGGTGATGTGCGCGCCGGTGTCGATCTCGTGTGTGCCTCCGTCATTGGTGAAAGTGCCGCCGCTCGGCGTGATGGTCAGGGTGCCGCCGTTGGTCAAGCTCCCGCCGTTGATTCCGCTTAGGTTGCGCAAGGCATTCTGCCCAGCCAGGTCCTGAATGGAAGCCCCCGCGCCGACGATGTGCACGGTGGCGCCGTTGATGTTGCGGATGTCGGCATTAGCGAAGCGCAGAGTGGATGTCGCCGCGACCGCATCGCGCACTTCCACGCTGAGGTAGCCGCCGCTCAGTGTTTTGGTCGGCGCGTCGAAATTAGTAAAGTTGCCGGAAACGGTGAAGACGGTGTTCTGGCCGGCCGCGCCGGTGACCACGCTGAGGGAGCCGTCGTTGGTTAGGTTACCGGCGGTGGTGAAGTTGATCCCGCTGCCGAACTCGATCCCGCCCATGTTGAAGGCGAGGTTACGCAGCGCGTTTTGGTTCGTGTTCTGATCGACGAAACGCGTGGTGGCGTCGCCGAGGAACAGCGTGCTGTTGTTCGTGATAACATCCGCGCCGCGCCACCCGATGGTGGCGTTCCTAAGAGCATAGAAAAACGGCCCGGTCAGGGTGTGAGTGCTGGCGTTGTAATTTGTGAGTGTGCCGAGGAACCAGGTGCCGCCGGCTTCGAAAAGCGCCGCGGTTTCGCCATCGTGACCGGGCGCCGTGGTGATCGATGTGGTGCCGGTGACGGTGAGATTAGTGCCAACGTTCGCCTGGTTATCGAGGAAAACGCGGTTGACCAGGGTGAGGTTCCGCACCGTCGGGCTGATGTCGATTTCCGGGCCGTTGAATTGCGCCGCGCCGCCGTCGTAAAACGGAATGGTCACGTCGTAAAGGGTGCCGCCGTTGTTGTTCGGCACCTGCGCCGGATTCCAGAAGGCTGAATTGCTAAAGTTGCCGTTGTTGAAGTTGCCGGTGCCGTCGCCCAGCCAGGTGGAATTGACCACCTGTGCGTGAGTGGATGCGGCGTGGAGAAGTAGTGCGGCGGCGAGGAGATAATTTTTCATGGTAGTGCTGCGCTGGAATGCTGAAGTGCAGAGCGCACCGGCTGCAAGAGGAATGCGCGAATGCGCCGCCCGAAACGGACAATTATTTACGTGGTTATCGCGCGCCGTCAGCAGCCTTCCCTTTTCCGCAGCGCACTCTACGCTCCCGCGGAATGAAGCTGCTCCTCCTCCTCGCGATCATGCTTTCCACCGTGGCTCCACTCGGGCGCGCGCAAGATGCGTCCCCTGCTCTGACCCCCGCTCCGCTCGTCGTGCCGGCAGGCGCAGTCGATGCCGATCCGGCCAGTGCCACTCGCGCCTGGCTCGAGAGCGTGCCGCCGGAAAAGAAGCAAAGCTCCGACGCCTACTTCGAGGGCGGGTACTGGCTGATCCTCTTCAACTGGCTCGTCTCCGCCGCGATCGCGCTTCTCCTTCTCACCACCCGCCTCTCCGCACGGATGCGCGATTTTGCGGAACGCAGGACGCGCTTCCGGGCTCTCCGCGTCGCGTTTTATGCGGTCATCTATTTGCTCCTCGTCTCCCTCCTCGAGTTCCCATTTCAGGTCTACACGCAGTTCTTTCGGGAGCACGCTTACGGCC
>JALYXP010000044.1 GCA_030947045.1 Verrucomicrobiota bacterium
GTGCCATGCAGCGCCGCCATCACCATTGTCGCCTTCGACAGCTCCAAGCCGCTGACGATTCCATAGAGCCATTCGCTCCGGCCAACCGTGCTGACAACCGGCCCGAACTCCGCATCGATCCGGAAACGCCCGGATTTCTTCGAAGCTTGAAATGGGATTGAAGGGACGTTGAAGATCACTCGCGGCCACATCGAGACATCGAACCCGCTTTTCCTGCACTTACCCCTTCGAATCTGCCGGCCCGTAAACCAGCAGCTTCATCGTGTTCGGGACCATCGTCGGCCGAGTTGGCGAAGCGCCGGGCGCAGGCGATGGAGCGGGCTGGAACTGCGCGGATGGCAGATAGATCCGGTGCGTCTGCGGATCGAGCGCCATCGTGCGTGCGCTCCGTTCCGTCTTCAACGTCTGCACGATGGTCAATTTGTCCGGAGCCTCCTCTTTCGCGATCGTCGTGACGCCCTCGCCGCAGGAGGCGAACGCCAGCTGGGTCGCAGGATCAAAGGCGCACCCGTCCGCGCCGCTGCCGGTTGGCACTGACGCGACCACTTTGCCCGACGTGGTATCGAGCATCACCATCAGCTTATCGCAGCTCGCAAAAAGCCGGTGATGCGCGGCATCAAACGCGATGCCCGTCGGCTCTGCGCCAGGCGCGAGTGGCCAATGCGCCACCACCTCATGCGAGGTCGTATCAATCGCGGCGACCTCGCTCTTGTCCTCGATGTTCACATAAACGCGGCCCGCCTCGGCATCGAGCGCGCCGAATTCCGGGCTACCGCTCAGCGCAATCGTCGCGACTACTTTCGTGCTCTTCGCGTCGATCACCGTCGCCGAGTTGCCGCGATGGTTGAAGACATACAGTTCGCCACGTTTCGGCTCGTAGACCATCGCGTCGGGGCTTTCGCCCGTGTCCACTTTCGCCTTTGTCGTCAGTGTCTTTAGATCGACTACGCTGACCTTGTTCTCCTTGCCATTGGAGGAGAAACCAAGGCCAAGCTCCGGCGCTACCACGAACGCATGCACACCCGGCGTATCCGCGATTTCGCCAACAACCGCGTTCTTCTCGAGATCAACGACCACGACCTTGGTGGCATGTGACACGTAAGCGCGATGCGCCGCCGCATCGACTTCGAGAATGTCCCACCCACCCTCGCCGCCGATCGGAATTTCAGTGACCGGCTTGTAAAGCTCTGGAGCCGCAGCTTTCGCTATGTGCAATACCGCAACGCAGAGTGCAGGGAGTAAAAGTCGGATTCTCATCCAGGTACATACACCGAGCGATGCGAATTGCAGGCGCCGTTTAGACGCGCTCGTTACCTCTCAGAACCCGGCGAGCGTCTCTTGGACGGCGTCGAGGATTGTCGCGGGCCGGCTGGGTTTATCCAGAATGCGCGACACCCGCATCTCGCGAAGCATTTGGCGATCGTCTGGCGAGAGCGCGGCAGCAAGGACAATGAACGGTCCTTGAAAACCAGCCGCCCTGGACTGGCTGATCAACTCAAACCCGTCCATCCCCGGCATTCGCATATCGGTTATAACCGCCCCGTAACGGCTTAGGTCTCGGCTGATATTATTCAGCGCGGCTCTGCCGTTGCCAGCAACGTCGACATCGTAGCCGGAACCCTCCAGGACCAGCGTCAGCATCCGGGAGATATCGGGGTTGTCGTCGGCGCACAACAGACGCACGTTTCGGCGCGGAACCATCCGTTACTATTAGAGCTTTGAGCGGCCGATTCAACACCGCGCGACTGTCACCGCCGCCGAGCCTACTGAGTCGAGAGTTCGGCAGTGAAAACGCGATCTTCTTACGAGGCCGTCGTCCGCCGGGACCAGGGATAGACTTTGTGATCGGTAGCAGCAAGGCTGGTTCATGGACGTAAATAGCGACGGCAAACCCTTCAAAGCGTCGCCAAAGATCCCGGACAAGCGGCGAAAATAAAACCCCGCTCGATGCTCGCCTCCTTTCCATCCCCGCGGGTCTCTTTCATGACGTGGCGTGTGTTGGTGGTTGTTCTGCTTTGCTCCGGGCAGAGCGCTATTGCGACCGAGCCGGAGCTGCGGTTGGATTTGAGAAAGCCGCGGGCTGAGGTGCGGGCGGCACTCCTGAAGGTCACTCCGCTCCAGACACCCGCGGCCGACGTGGTGAGTTTCATTACCAAGCATTTACAACCAAATGCCGACACCGGTATCGCGCTGACCGAGGGGCCAGCCCCCGGAATTAGCGGTTCAAAACCGCGCGGAGCGAAGTTCATCCGCTTGTATCTCGGGCAGTACTACGACCATCCGGAAGTGGTGTTCCTGGCGGCGCCGATCATGTCGCAGCGGGAGGTGACGGCGTTCTGGATTTTCGACGAGAAGGGAAAACTGATGGACCTGGTCGTGGATAAGCAGACTGGCGTCTATTGATTTTCGTCCACGTCGCGGGTGGTGCCGGACCGATTGCTGCCGGCCAGTGCGAGGATGACATCGGTTTTAGAGACGCTGCCCAGCAGCCGGC
>JALYXP010000048.1 GCA_030947045.1 Verrucomicrobiota bacterium
AGGTCGCACGGGCCAATTTCGGCGGTGGTCGCATAGCAGTTCACTTTTGCGAGACGGATGTTCTCCGCCTTTCCCTTGATCCGAATGCCGAAGCGCTTCATTTCGCGCAAATCGCCTCGCATGAGGAAGTGCACATCACGGCCGAAGTACCCCAGCTTCGCGCCGTAGTAACTGCCGATAGCACCCGAACCGACGACAGCGATCCGGTAGCGAGGCAAAACGTATCGGGCCCTCACACGGACGTAGATGCCTCAAGCCGGCGGGCGCATTTCCGCCTGGAAATTCCGCGTGATGAGTCGCGCGCCTTTATTGAAGGTGAAATACGCCCACGCCCATTGCAGTATCACCGCCACGCGATTGCGAAATCCGACCAGGAAAATCACGTGGATGAACAGCCACGATAGCCACGCCGGAAAGCCGCTGAAGTGCACCCAGTTCAAATCTGCGACCGCTTTGTTGCGGCCGATTGTCGCCATGCTGCCCTTATTCCAATACCAGAATCGCTGCGGCTTCCGGCCGTCCAATATCCCGAGCACATTGTGCGCCGCGTGGCGGCCCTGCTGCATCGCTACCGGTGAAACGCCGGGAAGCGTTTTACCGCCTTCCAGTTCGTAGCGCGCCAGATCGCCAATCACTTGAATCTCCGGATGACCGGGGATGCTGAGGTCGTTGTTCACGATCACTCGCCCGGCGCGATCGACGGGCACGCCGAGAGTTTTGCCGACGGCAGACGCCGCGTTACCAGCGGCCCAAATCTTCACGCGACATGGGATAAACTCCCCTTTCACCTCAAGTCCCGCTTCCGTGAGATTATCGGCGTGCACCCCGGTGATCACTTCCACACCGATCGATTTTAACTGCTTCAACGCGCTCGCCGACAAGTCTTCCGGAAAACCGGAGAGCACGCGCTGATCGCCCTCGATCAGAATCACGCGTGCGTGGGACGGGTCGATGTGGCGAAAATTTTTCGCGAGGGTGTAGCGTGCGATCTCCGCAATCGCGCCAGCCATCTCCACGCCGGTCGGTCCGCCCCCGATGATCGCGAACGTCATCGCCGCGCGTCGTGCCGCTTCATCGGTAATTCGATCCGCATACTCGAACGCCATAAGGAGCCGGCGCCGAATTTCCACCGCATCTTCCAGACTCTTCAAGCCGGGCGCGAGTTTCTCCCATTCGTCTTTCCCGAAATATGAATGCCGCGATCCGGTCGCGAGAATCAGGTAATCGTACGGCACCTCCTGATCCGTCGTGCGGACCTTCTTCGCCGCGACATCGACTGATACGACTTCCGCGAGCATCACATCGATGTTGTCGTATTTGCCGAGCACGCCCCGAATTGGCGCCGCGATGTCTGCCGGGGAAAGGGCGGCCGTTGCCACTTCATAGAGCAGAGGCTGGAAGAGATGGTAATTCGTGCGGTCGATCACGGTCACCCGCACCGGCTGGCGTTCGAAAACCTTGGCGGCTTCGAGGCCGCCAAAGCCAGCGCCTACAATGACGACGTGCGGTTTTGGCGCGGCCGATTCCATGCTCACCTCTCGCAGAAGCGCCGCAGCGCGCGAGCAAGTTTTACCATCGCGCCTACGATCGGAATAGCGCGCGAAACTCTTCCGCGAGGTCGCTCTTGGTCAGCCGCCGTTCCGCGATCCCGATCATGGCGTCGTAAAGGCGCGCCGTATTAGGATTTGTCTGGACGCCATTTTGCTCCAAAAACGCGAGCGCCACAGCGACGGCTGTGCGCTTATTGCCGTCCAGAAACGCCTGAGCTTGGCCAATGTGAAACGCGTACGCTGCCGCAATCCCTAAAAGGTCAGCACCCGCGTAGTAATAATCGTTCAGCGGCTGATCAACAGCTCCGCTGAGCAACCCGGGATCACGAATTCCCTTGCTGCCACCGAAAGCTTCGAGCGACTTCGCATGAGCGCGAAGCACCTGCTCGAAGTTGACGAAGATCGGTTCAGTCACTGCGCCAATTTGCGCAAAAGCTCAGTATGCTTCTCGAAGACGCGAGCCGCTGCTGCATCGAACTGTTCATCCGTGGCATATTTAGCCGGTGGCAGCTTGTTCGCCGCCGTATCCAAAACAAAATCTCGGACAATCTCGAGTTCCGCAGGAGGCAGCGCCTTGATCTGCTCTATCAATTCTGCCGCGCTCATGTCTCGAACGTAACCGCTTGCGACGGCCTTGGAAAGCAGTTGTCAGCCGGGTAAACTCCTCTATCTTACGCGCCCTATGCCGAAGCCAATCGCGCGCAGCAAGACCCGTAAAGCGGTCGCAAAACGCTTCAAGATCACCGGGACCGGTAAGGTTCTGCGCCAGCATGCTTCGCGGCGTCATTTGCTCTCCTCGAAGAGCGCGAAACGCAAGCGGTTGATGGCGAAATCGGCGCTGGTGCACCACACCGACGTCGCGCGGATCAAGGCGAACCTTCCGTTCGGTTAGCCTCGGCTACCTGCCGTTCTCCGGCAGCGAGTCTTCTTCCCGGAAGGTAATCACGCCGTTCCGCTCGGTCGTTTTTGTAGTCGTCGTCGTGGTTGTCGTGCTCGTCGCGCGCGTTCCCGGAGGCAATGACGGTAGTCGAGTTGGTGGCGGCTGCCGATACCAGCGTTCATAGCCTTCGGCGGGCGAACGGTAGAGATCACGCCGGTTCTCCAAAGTGGTGCACGAGGCCGTTGCCAAAAACAAACATAGCAGCAGCAACGCCCTCATCCGCGCGATGCAAACAAAGCCGCGCCGCGCTGTCAACGCACGCCGAAGAAACCGTTGCGCCCGCGCCCCGTTTCGCCAAAGTTCCCGCTCCGTCAGGGGCTATGGACTGCGGACCGACAAACCCCGCCAGGGCAGGAATGCAGCAACGGTAGTCAGATCCACTTTGCCGTAGTTCTCTGGCGGTCTTTTCTTTCACGGCCATGCAGCTCTCGGCTCTGCCCGCATGAAGTTACTCGAGGTGAAGAGGGCGCGGTTTGCGGTTGTCGTTGAGCGCTGCGGAAAGCCGGCGGTTTACACCCTCTGGCAAAAGCCAGACAAAGATCGCCATTTCCAGAGCATGTTGAAAAACCACCGCGTGATGACGATTCAAGAGAACGACAACGGCGCGGAGTTCGGTGTCGCCGATTTCTGTGAACGGAAAGGCGTGACGTATCTGATGTTTCCGAAATCGCTCAAGCGTTTCGAGGAGAAGCGCATCGTCGGGATTAAATGGGAGCTCGTAGAGAGCTAAACGTCTTTCGTTCGGCAGCGTGCTAAGTTTGGCGGCATGAGCGACAGCATTATCGACGACGCCCGCGCGGAGCAGTCCGGTTTCGGCGACGAGGAACGCACGCGGTATTCGCGTCATCTGATCATGCCGGAAGTGACGATCGCCGGACAACGGCGCCTCAAAGCCGCGCGCGTCTTATGCATCGGTGCGGGCGGCCTCGGCTCACCGTCATCGCTTTATCTGGCGGCAGCTGGCGTCGGCACCCTAGGGCTCGTTGACGCCGACACGGTCGATCTTTCGAATCTCCAACGTCAGATTCTTTTCGGCACCGGCGACGTCGGGCGCAGCAAATTAGCCGCCGCGCGCGAACGACTGCACGCGACGAATCCACACATCACTTTGCGGCTCCACGAAGAGCGATTCGTCAGCAGCAACGCGATGGAAATCATTCAGGACTACGACATCGTGATCGACGGCTCTGATAATTTTCCAACGCGTTACCTTTCCAGCGACGCATGTGTCTTCGCGCAAAAACCGAATATCTACGGCTCGGTTTTCCGCTTCGACGGACAGGCTAGCGTCTTCGCGCCACATCTCGGCGGGCCCTGTTACCGATGCCTTTTCCCGCAGCCGCCGCCGGCCGGCAGCGTGCCGAATTGCGCGGAAGCCGGAGTGCTTGGTGTCTTGCCCGGCATCGTCGGAATGCTGCAGGCGATCGAGGCCCTCAAGCTCATCCTTGGGCTTGGAGATTCATTGCTCGGGCGGCTGCTGCACTTCGACGCGCTGAAGATGAAGTTTCGCGAATTCCATCTGCGTCGAGATCCGGAGTGTCCGGTTTGCGGCGAACATCCGACGATCACCGAGCTGCAGGACTACGAGCAGTTCTGCGCTGGGCCCCAGCGCACCGATAGATCCGTCGTGCCCGAAATCACCGTGCAGGAGCTGCAATGCAAACGAGCGGCTAACGAGCACTTCATGTTGCTCGATGTGCGCGAAACCTTCGAAGATGAAATCGCGACCATCGCAGGGCGCACGCTGATTCCATTAGGTGAATTGCCATCCCGACTCCATGAGGTGCCGCACGACAGCGAAATCGTCATTCATTGCCATAGCGGCATCCGCAGTGCGCACGCCGCGCAGCTCCTGCGCGAGGCGGGATTCGATCGCGTGTTTAATTTAGCCGGAGGGATCGATGCCTGGTCGCGCGAGATCGATCCGACCGTGCCGCGCTACTAGCCGAGTAGGGCGGCTCGGCTCCGGGGAGCGCACGCTTGTAGCGTGCTGGTTTCGGCATTCTGCCAAAACGAACTTTCGTCGATGTGGCACGAGGGACCGATCCCGCGAAACTTCCGACTCGATGGAACAGCGGGTGTCGCTGCGAATAACACTGCCTAAAGTTCGTGATGGCAGAATGCCATCACCAGCACGCTGCAAGCGTGCGCTCCCTGGAATGGAGATCAGTGCTCCGCTGCTGTCACAGCTTCGGCAAGAGCGTTACCCGGCGGGACGCCACTCCAGTTGCCGACGAGTTTCCCGTGCCCGTCGAACACAAACACCGCGACGTTGTTCGACTCCGGCGCGAGACCGAGATGCGAGACCGCTGACCCGTCGAAGTCAGCGACGACGAAGATGTCACGGCGCGGGTCGCGCGTTATCTTTTTCGCGTCGTACTGCGGCTTTAACTGTTTCGCTTCCGCGTCGAGCCGCTTCCGGATGATCGCACGCGTGAGGCCTTGGAACGGCCCCGCGAGTTTTCGCTGAAAATTAACCAGCGTGATATACCGATACTTCGGATTTCCAAGGCAACGATCCGGCACGCGATCGGCAACGGCATGCGCCTGCTCCTCGTTGTCGCGCGTTACAACGGTCACGATCGTTACATGTCCATCCGCGGTCGCGAGATCGTGGCCATCAACATCGTGGAGCGAAAAACTGTAAGTGCGTCCCGGCTGCAGAGCCGGCGTTTCACCGATTGCGCTCGTCGCGCAGACTAGCAGGACCGAAAACAATTGAAGAGACCGCGCGATCATGTTTAAGCACGTTCGCTACGATGCACGCGCATGACAAGGATCGACGGGAAACACTAACGCGTCGGGTCGTACTTCGCCTGATCATGCTGGTGCTAACGACGAGCAGTCTCGCCGCCTGCAATCGCATGATGACGCCGCGCGGGTCGCAAGTCATCAAAGACGCCGATGCGCGCGCCGCAGACGGCGATTTCATTCACGCAGTCAGCCTTTACGAAAGTGCGCTCGATGGCTCAGTGGGCGCCGCGGAAATCCATTACAAGCTCGCGTTGCTCTACGACGATAAGATGAAGGATCCGCTGAACGCGCTGCATCATTTTAAGCGATATCTGACCGTCGCGCCGAATGGCCCGCACGCGAATGAAGCGAAGAATTTCATGAAACGCGATGAGCTGGCGCTGATGACGAACTTGTCGGGTGATTCGGTCGTAAGCCGCGCGGAAGCTGCGCGGTTGAAGAATGAAAATCTAAGCCTGCGGAAAGATCTGGAAGAAAAAGTGGCGCAGTCGCGTGTCGCCGCCGCTAACGACAAGACAGCCCGCGGAGCGCGTTCCGACAAAACGGCTTCGTCAGCCAAATCGGAGAAGTCTTCGGCGAAATCGCACGTCGTGGAATCAGGCGACACGCTCTTTTCGCTCTCGCGAAAATACTACGGCTCGACGAGTCACGTGAAAGAGATCAAGCGCGCGAATAGCAAGAAGCTCGACAGCTCGGGCAAGCTGAAAGTCGGCCAGACCATCACGCTGCCTTAATCGCAGCGACTGGTGCCGCGGCGGAGAGTTCTCGACTTCGCGGAGAATGGATCAACGTTGACGTTGTCATGACTCCCATCACGCGCATCGCCACGGACGTAGCTTGGCTCCCCGTCAGCTTCGTAAACGTTTACTTCATCGGGCAACCGGGCGGCCCATGGGTGCTGATTGATGCCGGTCTCCCCTGTCGCGCGAAGCAAATCACGGCAGCCGCCGCTGCACGCTTTGGCGCGGATCGGCCGCCGGAAGCGATCATCCTCACACATGGCCACTTCGATCACGCTGGCTCCGCGTGGGAACTCGCCGATCAATGGGACGTCCCGATTTTCGCGCATCCGCTCGAGATGCCGTATCTCACCGCCGTGTCCCCCTACCCGCCACCTGATCCGACGATGGGCGGCGCGATCGCGTTTCTGTCGCGCTTCATGCCGTCGCGCGCTTTTGATTTCAGCGGACGCATTCAGCCGCTGGAACTCGGCGAAATACCGCAGTTGCCCGGATGGGAATGTATCGCAACGCCCGGACATTCGCCGGGTCACGTCTCATTCTTCCGGCGTGCTGATGGCGTGCTTCTCGCGGGCGACGCGTTCGCGACCATGAACATGGATTCGTGGCCTGGACTGATCTCCGCGACACAGGTGCTCGCCCGCGGTGGTGCACCGTTCAACATGGACTGGGACGCGACGCAAGCTTCAGTGCGCAAGCTCGCGGCGCTCCGTCCGACGCTCGCGGCGTGTGGCCACGGCATCCCGATTACCGACAGTGAACTGCCCGCGCGTCTGGACCGATTCGCGGCGCAATTCCGACGCCCGCGCCACGGTCGCTATGTGGATGAACCGGCGATCACGGATCGTGACGGTATTGTCTCGTTGCCGCCCGCGCCATTCGATCCGGTGCCGATGGTAACGGCAGCCGGCATGTTCGCGGTCGGCCTGGTGCTAGGCGCAGGCTACCTCGAAGACGAGCGGAAGTAGCAAGAGCACGCCGCACCTTTACGGCCCGTCGAAGGCCGGCGCATTCGAAAGCAATTGCGGCGAATTCGCCCCGGCGCCGCCGAATGTGCCAGTGGTGGAGCCGTTGCCACCAAAGCCGCTGTAGTTCGCGTTAAAGCTTTCGCCGGTGATCCCGGTATACACATTAGCAGGCTGTCGTCCGCCGATCGTCACGACGATTCCGTTAGCGATCGTCACAGTGTTCGCAGCGATGACGGTTTGCGTGCCGCTCGTGAGCGTGCAATTCGCGATGAAATTGATCGTGCCGTTACTGCCCGGCGAATAAAGCCGCAGGATCGTGTCGGCCGTAATGGAACCACCGCCGATCGTCAGCGCGCCGTTGGCACCGAGCGCACCTATTTTGACTACGTCGCTGCGCAATGACGCGTTGTTGAGGGCAATCTGACCTGCATCGCCGGTATGGCGAATGTCGATCGTGCCGCGGTCCGCGCGGATGTTTGGCGCAGGCGCAACGTTCCCCGGTGGGGGCCCGTTCACGTTGATCCGGCTGTTCGCACCGGTGGCGAGGATCGTGATCTTGCCGCCGGGTCCGGGTGCGGCCGCGTCGAGCAACGAAAGCAACGCGCCGCTGCTACCAATGTTGATCGCGACGTTGCTGGCGGCGCTGCTCTTCAGATTGATGTTGCCGCCCTTTGCGCTTCGTCGCACGGGCGGTGGCGTCGCGGCCTGCGTGAATGGATCGGCGGACGAGACGGTGATTGGCGCGTTCACCGTGACGGAGCTTTGCGTGCTCTCCATGTTCACGGTCCCGCCCGTCCCTGCGGGCGCCGCCGTCTGAGGTTGTAATCCGGTCGTCGCATCGATTCTGGTGCCAACGTTTATCGCTCCGCTCGTCAAGACGGAAAAGAAACCGCCGTCACCCGCGGTGTTGGCCAACCTCACATTCGCACCGTTGAAATCGACGGCGCCTTGAATGTCACCCGCACTGCTGATGTCGAGTGAGTTCGCATTAATTGCGAGCTTCCCGCCGGCAAATTGCTCCGGGAAATTGATGCCATTGAAATCGACTTTTCCTAACGAACGAACCGCCGCGGCGTTCAACGTGTGCAATACATTCAAGACGGCTCCCGGCGCGTACGGCACGTATGGGAGGATGCCGCCCGTTTTCGCCTGCAGAATCCCCGGGGTAGTGAGATTACGGACGGAAACGCCATTGGCCGACACGTTGCTTCCAGCGCTCACAGTCGGCGCGGTAAGTTGTCCGCCAACCGTAATCGTACTCCCGGCGGAGACGAATCCTGACGCCGTGAGATGTATCCCCACATCGATCGAAGTGCCGGCGGTGAGCGAGATTGTGCCTGTCCCAAAGCGCGACATGTACGTCGTTCCCGCGGCAAGCGTGTTTCCGCCTTCGATCTGAGCAACGGCGATCAACCCGCTAGAGTTGATGTTGAGGAGGTTCCCAATATGGAAGTAAGACAGCGCACTGCTATTGAACCCCCCAGCGCCAGCCGTGAACTGAACTGGCGCGGCGCCCCTGAAGAAAAACTCTGCTTCCGGATTGTCGGAAGTGACGTTGATGCTGAATCCGCGGACGTCAACCGATCCGGCATTGTTCAGCACGCTCATATCGCCGCGCGCGTCGATGTTGACCGCGTTTCCGGCATCAAGGATCACCGTCTGACCGAAACTGTCGCCGTATGGATACTGGCTCGTCGCGAAGTTCACGTCGTGTCCCGCGGTAATATCGAGCGCGCCACCCGTGATCGGCCCCGTGCCGGCGAGATAATCATTGCCAGCGTAGACGAAGAAGCCGTTGGCACTTTGCGACGCGTTCACCTGGACGTTGTTCTCGGCTTCGAGAAT
>JALYXP010000066.1 GCA_030947045.1 Verrucomicrobiota bacterium
GGCTCGGAATGGGTTATCTACCGCAGGAGGAGTCAATCTTCCGCCGGCTCACGGTAGAGCAAAATATCATGGCAATTCTCGAGACGCTGCCGATGACGAAGCCGGAGCGTCGCGATCGCTGCGAAGAGTTGTTGCACCAGTTCGGTATCGAGAAAATCGCGAAGAACACCGCTCTCACGTTGAGTGGGGGCGAGAAGCGACGCCTCACGATCGCGCGTTCTCTGGTGACAAATCCGACGCTGCTGATGTTGGACGAACCGTTCAGCGGAGTCGACCCGATCGCGGTTTACGACGTGCAACAAATCGTCGTGAACCTCAGGAAAAGCGGCCTGGCCATCCTGATTACCGATCACAACGTGCGCGAAACCCTCTCGATCGTGGATCGCGCCTATCTCATTTTCGAGGGCCGCGTCGAGAGTGAGGGGACGAAAGATTTCCTCATCAACGATCCAATTAGCCGGCAGCTCTATCTCGGCGAGCGTTTTCGAATGTAAGGCTTCTGCATTTTGGCCACGGATTAACACGGATGAAACACGGATTGCTGAGGGACAAACTCTTTCTTATCCGTGCCAATCCGTGTTCATCCGTGGCTAAAGTTGGATTTCTTAACGCCCTTGGCGCCTTGTAAACTCTATGATCACGAAAAACGCTCACCCCCCGGTCAAGGTCACTGGCCGCCATCTGCAGATCACCCCGGCGATCAGCGATTACGTCACCAAAAGAATCGAAAGTCTGCATCTCGATTACCCTAAAATCATCGAGGCGCATGTAATCCTTGAGGTGCAGAAATATCGTCACTCCGCCGAGGTGATTCTGGTTTGCTCAAATCACATCACGATCGAAGCCTGCGAAGAGACCAACGACATGTATGCGGCGATCGACGCGGCGACGGACAAAGTCGGCCGGCAGATGCGGAAGTACAAGACCCGGCTGATGCGAAAACACAGGCCGCGTCACGACATCGTGCATCATCTCGAGGAGCACACGCTCGAGCCCGAGCCGGTGGAACTCGACGGCGAGGAAGATGGCGCGCACCACCCGGTCGTGCGCTCAGAGCGTTATCCGGTCAAGCCGATGTTCGTCGACGAAGCGGTGCTGCAACTCGAGATGTCGAAGCGGCAATTCATCGTCTTTTTGAACGCGCGCAGCACGCGCATGAACGTCCTCTACAAGCGAAAGAGCGGCGACTTCGGCTTGATCGAGCCAGCGCCTCGTTAGGCGTCTGTGAATGGCGTCTGTGTGGGTGTGAACTTGCGTACCCAGCGTACGGCTGCGCCGATCCAGAACGGCACGTTGATTAAGTAGATCACGAGCAGCATTTCGTTGTACGGAAAGTGCAGCTGCATCGTGTGCCCGATTGATTTGTGGAAGACCAGAAGCGCTACGCCGAAGAACGCAGCCCAGCGCCGCCCCCAGAGGAGAAGCGGCGAAGTTAACTCCAGTAACAGCCCGCTGCTGAGTGCTATGCCGACCAGCAGCGGGTGCTGCACCATCCATTCAGCGAGGGCGTAGCCGGCCTGATGACGCGTTGGATCCAACGCGTCGTAGTAGGTGTGATCCGAAGTTTTCAGGATCTGCACCGCGACCAATGGACTCTGGATCATCCACAGCCCGTGCGTGTTGATCAGTTTCGTCAGACCAGAAATGAAGTAGGTCGCCGCGATCGCCTGCAGCGACCAGTCGATCATCAATGACTCGGTCGCATCCGGCCGAATACGTTCGCCGCCTGCTCGACTTCGAGCGCGTGAGTAAAAGTAAGCGACGGTCTGCGCGAGCAGCACGAGTGACACGATTTGCGCGTGATGCCCGATCGCGCCGGATGAATTCTGCGCGCTGCCGACAGCGATGCTGAAGAGCGTCATGTACGGTAAAGCCAGCCAAAGGCCGAACCGGAAAACGTAGAGCGCGAGCGCTGCCCAAAGCATGTAGCCACCAGCCGTCAGCGCAGTGGGTTGCACGAGAAAGTGCAGGTCTACAAATCGTGCGAAGCCGCTCGGATAGCTCAGCGTTGCGTCCGATAATCCGCCGGGGATGTGTCGCGCCACGACTAGCGCAAACAGCACGCGCATGATCGCGCGTTCCACGCTGCCGTAGGAAATCTGCGTGCGCGCTTTTATGGGACCTCCGCGAGCAAGGTCGTTTGCTTCTCGAAGCGGTGATTGTGCAGAAAAACGTTCACCTGATAGAGACGTGCTACCGGCGCTGCTGCGGCAGGTCCGGTTTGTGTCGCCTGCCAGGCTTTGACACCGGCGAGCACGCGTTCGCCGGCTGCGCGCCGCTCTTCGTCGGTCACTTTGCCGCGGGCGCCGGCGCTTCTGCGCGCCTTCTGCAGATCAGCATCGAACACCTTTTTCAGGTTGCCGGTCAGCATCCCCGCGGTCAGGACTGTCGGGAGTGGTTCACCAGAAGCTGTCGCGAGGAACACGTAACTCGCCTTATTCGTGAAGCTCGAATACATCGGGAAATTCGAGAACGGAAACTCCTCACGCAGGATCAGGCCGGCCAGCGTGATGACGAGGAGCGGGCCGCACTTCCAGTGCCGGAGTGCCTCCGACCCGCGCTCCCGCAGTTGTTTGAAGTTTGCGGTCACGTCGTTGGGATCACCCTCGCAGCTCTATCCACGCGAGGGGGACCATGCAACAGCTTCTGGAATTCCGCGTCGCGACACGATAGATGAAGGTGTGCCGCTCTCCACCCCTGCGCGAACCGCGCCGATTACGTCGGGCAGTCCGCTGCGCAAAAACGTCCGCGTCGTCACCGTCGAAAGCTTTTATAAAGAACACGGCGCAGCGCTCCAGTTGAAGTTGGAAGGCGAAGCGGTTGGGTTCCATCGCAAGATCCGCGAGCCCACCA
>JALYXP010000161.1 GCA_030947045.1 Verrucomicrobiota bacterium
GGTCAAAGCCCAGATCAGGCCGCGCTGTCGCCGCGAACTGCGCCGGATGCGGTTCATCTTAGCCACCGTTATTGCGCCCGAACTTCAACCGCCCGACGGCTCTCCCGCGAAACCCCGTGACGAGCGCGAGGACCGGGACAACATCACTTACGACGGCCTTCGGATGCACGTGCGCAATCTCGTGGCCAGTGACGCATCGGGTCAATGACCGGTCCTGCATTACGTCACCAAACCGCGCCGTATCATGCAACCGGCCTTGAGCCCGCTCGCGGCCCCGCTATCCTCGTCAGCCATGCAGCGCGATTATCACCATTGGTACTCACCCCGCCTCAACCGCGACATGGGCGTCGTCGTTTACGGCCACTACGGCACGCCCATTCTCGCGTTCCCGACGAGCGGCGGCGACGAATGGGAGCAGGAAGGCCAGGGCATGATCCGCACGCTCAGCCCCTACCTCGACGAAGGGCGCATCCGCATCTTTTCAATCAATGGCGTGAACAACGACACCTTCCAGAACAAGAGCGTTCACCCGCTGCATCGGAGCTGGCTGATGGCTCAATACGACGACTATGTCGCGAGCGAAGTCTTCCCGTTCATCGACGCGCAGTGCCAGACGTCAGGTATCCCGATCGCGACGCTCGGCGCATCGCTCGGTGCCTTCCACGCTGCGAACACGCTCTTCAAACATCCCGACAAGGTGAAGCGCTGCTATGCGCTATCGGGCGTTTACGACATGCGCGATTCCATGGACGGAATCTACGACGACAACTTCTACTTCAATAACCCCGTCGACTACATGGCGAACCAGAACGACCCGTGGTTTCTCCATCAATATGCGAGCTGTGGCATCCGCCTCGTAACCGGCTGCGGCGCGTGGGAAGTGCCAGGCCCGACCTACCAAATGTCAGCCGTGCTCGCGAGCCGCGGGATTGCTCATCACCTCGATGACTGGGGCCCGAAAGGCGGCCACGACTGGCCTTACTGGCATCACCAGATGTGGGAATACGTGGGGCAGCATTTCTAAAAAAGGCAGCTCGGCCACCGGTCTCAGTTTGAGAATAAAAGTGCGTCGACTGTGATCGTAAGACGCGGAAGCTTTCCTGAAAATTGATCGTTCATCTCATTGACGGGACGTACGAGCTCTTCCGTCACTTCTACGGCCAGCGGCGGTTCAACAAAGGCGTCGATCGCCCTTACGGTGCCGTCGTCGGCGTCCTTCAGACGGTCTTGCAGATGATCGAGAGCGGCGACACCTACCTCGGTGTCGCGACTGATCATGTGATCGAGTCGTTCCGCAACCAACTCTGGCCCGGGTATAAAACCGGAGCCGGCATCGAGCACGCGCTCCGCGCGCAGTTTCATCCGCTCGAAGAGGCACTCGCGGCGATGGGCGTCGTTGTGTGGCCGATGATCGAACTCGAAGCCGATGATGCCCTCGCTTCCGCGGCGCATCTCGCGTCGAAGCAGAAGAAGGTCGAGAAGGTCGCCATCTGGACACCCGACAAGGATCTTGCGCAATGC
Source organism: Verrucomicrobiota bacterium (assembly GCA_030947045.1). Lineage (GTDB taxonomy): Bacteria > Verrucomicrobiota > Verrucomicrobiia > Chthoniobacterales > UBA10450 > JACCTI01. The sequence goes on from JALYXP010000161.1 coordinate 1,522, forward strand.
GTCCGCGACACGCGCGTGGTGCAGATCGACGGCCGCCGCAAAATCATCCGCGACGCCGCCGGTGTCCGCGAGAAGTTCGGAGTCGATCCCCCGCTCATCCCCGACCTGCTCGCGCTCGTGGGCGACACCGCGGACGGCTATCCGGGGATCGCTAGCTTCGGCGCCAAGACGGCGGCCAAGCTTTTGAACATCCACGGGCCGATCGAAAACTTCCCGCCGGAAGTCCTCGGCGAACAGCTCGACCGCGCGCTCCTCTTCAAGAAGCTCGCGACGTTGCGAACGGACGCCCCGCTCTTCAAAGATGTCGAGACGCTGCGCTGGCGCGGTGCGACGCCAGCCTTTGGCGCCTGGGCTAAGCGAATGGAGACGCCGCGGTTGCTCCAACGGTGCGAAAAGGCCGCTATCGGTTGATTATGCGCTAGCGCGTGATGGCAGATTTGTTTTTGCCGGGCGCAATCAGCCTGGGTGATCTTCACCGATCACGGCGAGATATGGCTCGCGGCGCCGACGGTGGATCATGCGAGACGTGCGAAGGATCGGGAAGAGAAGGATGTAAACTAGGCTGCTCCAGTTCCCTAAGATCGGCATGCAAGCGAGAAGAGCGGCGAAAAGTCCCATCGCCACAAGGATTCCGAGTCGGAGGATTTGGTAGCGAGTGTCGAACGCCTCTAGCGGGGTGAGTTCTAGCGCATCTCGCAGTCGATACGCGTGCAGGTAAAGCATCAGTAGCGCGAAATAAACTGCCGCAAATCCCAATCCGTAAATCACCAGCAGCGTCGAGAACTCCGAACGCGTCAAAACAACCGACGGCGCTGGACCGCCAAAGAGGGCACCGGTGATGCTGAAGTTGAAGAGAAACTTGAGCGGATAAACATAGAAGAGGATCAGGAAAAGCATCACGCAGGTGAGGAAGCGTGCGGTCCCATCATCCAAGCCGTAGCGGCGACAGTATCGGTAGTGACCGTTCCAAAGCAGCGTGAGAAAGAGGAAGCAAAGGGCGAAGGCCGGGAACCCGCGCATCGTCGTGATCAGGTCAGGAAAGGTCTTCGGAACGTCGAGCGAGACGACCAGCAGAGTGAGCGCGAAGGCGAACACGGCGTCGCTGAACGATTCGAGACGCGTCACTTCCCGGCCGCGCATGCGAAATCCGGCGAAGTCCGGCGATTCCTGAGAGACCTTCGCACGAGTCATGTGCACTTCATTACCGGGCGCGGATCAGTTCGACAAGAGCAGCGGTGCGCGCTTGTCCGCCGCACGGTTCCGCGCGGTAAGAAGCTCGACATGGGTAAAGGTTGCGTTCGCTTTAAGAGCTGGACGACCTGGCTCCTTGACGTGATCGACCGCAGCGTCGTGCGCTTGCTGGTGGAGAGCACATTGCGAACTATTAGGCAGCAAGAGCACGAGGCACGAGCAGTGCGAAAGGGAGCGTGGTGAACTCTGCGGTGAAGAAGCCGAAATCGACGAAGGGATCGCAGCGTCATGCGATGCCGGCGCCGCCATGACATGCGCTGCTCAAATTAGCCGGTCGTGCGTAGCCCACTCGCGATTGCGTTCACGGTGACGAGCAGCTCGATGAATGTCGGATCGCTCGCAGCGTTGTCGCTTTGCTCTTCGGTGCGCCAGCGACGAAGCAACTCGATCTGCCGCCGATGCAACATCGCAAGGCCGGGCTGTCTCAGTTGCAGTACGCGCGAGAGTCGCGGCCGCCGTGCCAACAGTTCGGCGCCGAAGACTTTTTCGACCATGCGTCGGGTGCGCTCGAACTCCGCTTCGATAACGCCAAAGACGCGTTCGCGAACTCCGTCGTCATCGACCAGCTGCGCGTATTCGCGCATTAACGCGAGATCCGCCTGGAGCACGCTGGTGCTCACGTTCATGAGCAGGTAATGCAGCGGCGGCCACGTCGACGCGTGGCGGCATAGAGCGTCGAACGCAGGCGCGTCGCCCATCATTAATTCCTCGAGCGCGCTCCCCACCGCATACCAGCTCGGCAAATAAAATCGCGCCTGGCTCCAACTAAACACCCACGGG
>JALYXP010000165.1 GCA_030947045.1 Verrucomicrobiota bacterium
AAGTCATCTTCTGCGACTGCAACACCTGAGCCTCCAGCTTCAAACGCTCGGTCGCATCTCTCCAGCTCAACGCGATTCCATCGCCGAACTTAGCCGCGCGGAAGTCGAATGACGGGCTACCGATGCGAGCTTGCTCTTCCGACAAGAGAATAGACTCGCGCGTGAAGGACTTGCCCGTCTGCGCCACACGCACGAGTTCATCGAATAGCCCGGTCGCGCGAGCCTCGGGGAAGAGGCTTGTGAGCGATGCTTCGGAAGCGTTGGTGAGTTGCTGGTGGCGGCCACATTCATTAATGTAATCGACGCGGAAATCGACCACGCTTCCGTCCATCGCCGGCACGACGGAGAGCAGCGCGAAGCCATCCAGGAGAGATTCGAGCGAAGCACGAAACCGCTCTTCGCTTCGGCGTAAAGCCTCGCTCGTCCGGCGGCGTTCGATCGCATAGCGGATGGCCCGCGGCAGTCCGTGCTGAAGGTGACCTTTCACGAAGTAGTCCTGGGCGCCCGCGCGCATGGCGCTGATCCCCATTTCCTCATCGTTTAATCCAGTCATGACGATGACCGGAAGTCCACCAGCTGCCTTGTTGATCGCAACGAAGCTATCCAGTCCGGAACTATCGGGAAGGCCAAGGTCTGTCAGCACGACATCGAATTGATCTGTCGCGAGTAACGCTGTCGCGTCTGCCAGCCGCGGAACATCCGTGATGTGAAAAGGTGTCCCTGCACAATCAGCCAGCTCGGTCTCGAGCATGAGAACATCGCTCGCGCTGTCTTCGACGACCAACACCCGAATCGTCGCGCCGGCAGCCAGATCGAGCTCGCTGGTTGCAACTGGCGGTGGGAGCTGGGTTGGGCAGGTAGAAGGCCTTTGCGGTAGCGCGACGCTGCCCCAGAAGCGCTGGATGTTACGAACGACATCGCGGTAGCCGCAGAAATCGCTCGGCTTGCGAACGTAGCAGTTCGCTCGCTGATCGTAAGCGCGATTGACATCTTCGTCGGAAACGGACGAGGTAAACACGACAACCGGGATATCCATCAGGTTCACGTCGGTTTTTATCTCCGTCAGCACCTCGTGGCCTGACTTCCCGGGGAGGTTTAGATCGAGCAACACCAACTGTGGACGGGGCGAGTTGGCATACTTCCCATGCTGCCTCAGAAATGAGACGGCTTCCTCGCCGTCACAGGCACTGTGGGTGGTCCCTGCGAAGCCGATCTCTTCCAGCGCTTCGAGCGCAAGAAGCCGGTCAACCGACTTATCTTCGACAAGGAGGATTTGCATCGCCCCTTCTATAGCCAGCCGTGTTCCCACCCTATCTTGGCGATTACGCAGTTGCTTTACGTAGAAGTACTCGGTTGGCGGAGTTTGCGTTCGTGCAAATTCCGGTCGTCGTTCCGGCAGCCACTACTCCGAACTTCCGCTGCCCACTCTATGAATACCGTGAACCCGCCAAACCCGGCTAGTAGCCGTCCTGTTGAAATTCTGCTCGTCGAAGACAGTCCCACAGATGTGTTACTCGCCACAGAAGCTCTTCAGCACGCGAAGCTAATCAACAACCTGCACGTCGCGAAAGACGGAGTCGCAGCGTTGGAGTATCTCGAACGCCAGGGACCCTACGCGAATGCGGCACGCCCCGATTTGATCCTGCTCGATCTAAACCTGCCGCGGAAGGATGGCCGCCAGGTCCTCGCCGAGATCAAAGCGAACCCGGTGCTGAAACACATACCCGTAGTTGTACTCACTACCTCCAAAGCCGAGGAAGATGTCCTCGAGGCCTATGGCAGCCATGCCAATTGCTACATCACCAAGCCCGTTGATTTTGCGCAATTCGTCAACGTGGTTCGGCAGGTGGAATCATTCTGGTTTGCTGTCGTAACCCTGCCACCAAAACCCCTGTAGTCTGTCAGGTGGTTCAGTTAGTATGACTCCTGCAGCCGGTGCCCTACCAGAGTCGTGGATAGGTCGGCACATCGCCCGCCCGGTTATCTGGGTACTTATGGGCGTTGTGATACTGGCGCTGGCATTCTTTAACTGGATAGAAGTCCGGCGTCTGGTCGATAGCGCCGCCCTTGTGCTTCATACGCATCAGGTGCAAGGCGGAGTCGCCAGACTTTTCTCGCTCGTGCAGGATGTTGAATTAGGCCAGCGCGGCTTTCTTGTCACCGGCGACGCTGCCATGCTGCGACGTTACGAAAGTGCTCGCGTCGAGATTGAACAAGAGTTCCAGCGCATTCATCAGTTCACCCGCGATGACGCAGATCAGGATCGACGATTGCGTGAGCTAGAGCTGTTAATACGTCAACGCATGGAAATGGCTGGGTCAGTCCTGCGAACGTTGGAAGCGCGAGGCATGCCAGCCGCGCAACAAGAAATTGCGACCGGCGGCGGCGCCCAGGTCATGGAAGCAACGCGGCACGCAGTCGCAGTGATCCAGGATCACGAACAAGCGCTGCTCGAGGCCCGGACGGATGCGGCTCGTCGTAGCGCCGCGGTTATTTCTGTAGCAGTGCCACTAGGCTTTGGGATCGCATTAGTCGCGCTGGCAATCTCCTTTTTACTGTCGAGGAAAGCGAATCGTGCACTTACGGTTCGCGTCGAGCAGCGAACCGGCCAACTACACTCATCGCGCTCGTCCCTGCGCGGCGAAGTTACAGAACGCAAAGACGCGGAAGCGTCACTGCGCGAGAGCGAAGCGGAACTGCGCCAGGCGCGCGACGAGCTGGAGCGCCGCGTGATCGAGCGCACGGAAGAGCTCGAGCGCAGCAATTACGAACTGGAGCAGTTCGCCTACGTCGCTTCGCACGATTTGCAGGAGCCGCTTCGTGCCATCTCCGGTTGTGTGCAGATCATCGCGAAACGTTATGAAGCCCAACTCGATGCAAAGGGTCACGAGTTGATCAATCATACCGTCGATGGCGTCTCGCGGATGAAGGAGTTAATCGACGGCCTCCTCGCCTATTCGCGAGTAAATCGAGCCAGCAGCACGGCAGAAGCGGTCGCGACCGAGGCGGCACTTGCAGCTGCGATCCGACAGTTGGAGTCAGCCATCACGGAAAGCGGCGCCAAGATCGTGCAGGGCGAGCTGCCGATGGTCCGCGCGGACCACGGACAACTGGTGCAGTTATTTCAGAATCTGCTGGGTAACGCCCTTAAGTATCGAGGCGACGCAGCCCCCGAAATTAGTATCGGCGCGACCCTGGTCGAGGGGATGTGGAGCTTCGCGGTTGGCGATAACGGGATTGGAATCGAGCCACAGTATTTCCAGCGCGTCTTCTCCATCTTCCAACGCCTTCACACCCGGGATGAGTATCCCGGCACCGGGATCGGGCTCGCACTTTGTAAGAAAATCGTGGAGCGCGCAGGCGGGACGATCTGGATCGAATCAGAACCCGGAGCAGGTTCGACATTTCACTTCACGCTCCCTCAGGTAACCGGTACCTAACGAGCGAAGATCGGGCGTCGTTATGCTGCGCAGAGCTTCACCGCGGCAATAACATCCTTTGCCGGGCCTTCCACACCGATCTGCGCGCAAAACTCCGGACAGAGCCGGAAAGCACCTCCCCCGACGACGATGCGGGGAGCACGCGCTCCCATGGTTTCCCTTACCTCCTCTACCAGTGTGCGGACGTGCGGAAGATTGAAGAGCATCGTCGCGGAGATACCGAGCAGACTGGTTTCGCCTTCCTGGACGGCGGCGATGATCCCGCGATGCGGCATGTTCGTGCCGAGGAAGCGGACATTCCAGCCATCCA
>JALYXP010000201.1 GCA_030947045.1 Verrucomicrobiota bacterium
GTTCTCCGTCAATTAGCAGCCGTCATGGCGAACCGGAAACTCGGCTGCCTCAGCATCTTTTTGTTCGTCGCGCTCTGCGTCAGCGTGCTGGTCAATTTCGGCCTGGCCGCTGCAGCGTTCAGCCGGCTCGGTAACGCCACGCACGACCAGGAATCAAAGCCGCGTTTCCGCGAAACAGTCCTGGCTCGCGGCAGCCGTGGTAACGACGAGAAGATCGCGGTGATTGCATTACGCGGTCTGATCTCTTCGTCGATGTCCGGCAATGTCGGCGATTCGATGGTCGACGATATGCGCATCGCGCTCGAGCAGGCGCGGAACGATGAACACGTCCGCGCGGTTGTCTTGGAGATCGACTCGCCCGGCGGAGAGGTCACCGCGTCCGACGTGATCTACAACGCGGTCGTCAAGACGCGCGCGAAGAAGCCGGTCGTCGTCTACATGGATTCGGTCGCGGCGTCGGGCGGATATTACGTCGCCTGCGGCGGGAAGTTCCTGATGGCTAACGAGACCAGCATCACCGGCAGCATCGGTGTCATCATTCAAACGCTGAACTATGAGCAGCTCTTCAATAAGCTCGGGCTCGCTTCGATTGTTTTCAAAAGCGGGAAGTTCAAGGACATGCTCAACGGCGCGCGGCCAATCACGCCAGAAGAGCGCGATTATGTGCAGAGTTTCGTCATGGCCACATACGACAAGTTTCTCGGCATCGTGGCAAAAGAGCGCAATCTCGACGCCGAAATGTTGCGCAACACCGTGGCCGACGGCCGCATTCTCTCCGGCCGCGACGCGCGCGACCACAAGCTGATCGACGATCTCGGTCAGATCGAAGACGCGTTCGAGAAAGCGAAGGAACTCGGCCAGGCACCTGACGCGACGGTGGTGAAATACGGCCCGCCCTTTGCGTTCAGCCGCTTCTTCCGAGCGCTCGGCAAAGGCGGTGACACGAAGATCGAGCTGACCCTTCCGAAGCAGCTCGTGCCGCAACTCGATTCCGGTCGCGCTTACTTCCTGCCGAGCTACTACGCTCCGTAGTCGCATGGCCAGCGAAGGCTTTTTGACCGCGATCGCGGTAGTGCTGAACGCACTTTTTGTCCTCGGGGGCGCCTACATCTACCTCTCGCTCGCGCGGCAAATCGGCGCGCGACCGGAGGAAGCTGCGGTTGACTCGGATGGCCGCACCTTCGGTCTCCCGGAGGCGGTGGTCGCTCTCGCGTTGGCGATGTTGTTCACGCTCAATGCCATCGCCTCGAACGCTTCACCGACGAAGGTCGTTCTCACCGCTCGTGATCTCGCCGTGAACCTGATGATTTCGTTCGGGCTCGTCCTTTTCGTCTATGCATTGCTACGGCTGCGGCGGATCGATGTGAACTCGTTAGCCGGACTTTCTAAGATTAGCTTCGCCCGCACGCTCCTCACCGGCGGCATCCTCCTTTTCGCAGCTTATCCGTTGATCTTTCTCGCCGACCTCCTCACGCAACGCCTGCTCGGGGTCCCGTCGAGCCGACAAACAATCGTCGAAATGTTCAGCGGCTCGCAGACGATCCAGGAGCGCGCGCTGATCATTGTTCTCGCCGTGGCGGTCGCGCCGCTGGTCGAAGAATTCGTCTTTCGCTTTCTCTTTTACGGCGTCTTGAAGCGCTACTTCGGGCGCTCGGTCGGATTGCTCGCGAACGCCCTGCTCTTCGCGGCGGTGCACGCGCATCTCCCCTCTGCAGCGCCGCTCTTTGTGCTCGGGAGCTGTTTTACGCTCGCGTTCGAGTGGAGCGGATCGATCCTCGTTCCGATGACGATGCACGCGCTCTTTAATTCGCTGACTCTCGTCGCGCTGGCCTTCCCTGATCTCCTTCCGCAATGAAGCTCCGGGAGCTCGGTGAAGACCGGCTGCTGAACAAGCTTCTACCGTCGCTACCAATTGGCCATGACGTCATACTCGGCCCCGGCGATGACTGTGCTGTGCTCCGCGGTGACACGGTCGATAAAGTTTTGCTGCTGAAGACCGATTGCGTTGTCGAGCGCGTGCACTTCACGGCAGAAACGCGGCCGTCCGCTATCGGCTGGAAAGCAATGGCGCGGCCGCTGAGCGATTTCGCCGCCATGTCCGGCGTACCGCAGTTCGCGCTGATTACCGTTGTCACCCCAGCCGACTCCACGTTGCGCTGGATGACCGGCCTCTACCGCGGACTGCAAAAGGCGGCGCGCCTGTTCAATATCTCGATTGTCGGTGGTGAAACGAGCACGACAGATGGGCCCGTCATGATCTCTGTTTCGCTCTTGGGTTGGGCTGAACGCGATCGCTGGGTGCCGCGCTCAGGCGCTCAAGCTGGCGACGAACTCTTTGTGACCGGTCGACTCGGCGGTTCGTTAGGCGGACGCCATCTCAGCTTCACTCCGCGGATCACGGAGTCACGCTGGCTGACGGCGCACTTCGATGTTCATGCAATGATGGACCTGAGCGACGGACTTGGCGCGGATCTGCCTCGTCTCGCGCTAGCGAGTGGCGTCGATGTCGAGCTCGATGAATCCGCCTTGCCACGGAACAGCCGGTGCACCATCAAGAACGCAATCAGCGACGGCGAAGATTATGAACTTCTTTTCGCCGTCGCACGGGATGAAGCCGCGCTCTTGCAACGGCGCTGGCGTCGCAGATTCCCCCGGCTCCCGCTCACGCGGATCGGCCGCTTCGTGAAGAAAAGAACGTCAACGCAGACGAAGCTGCCGTGCGGTTATGTTCACTTCCAATAGCGCGGCCGAGACCCAAGCCGCCGGTGCTCGTGCGGCTGACGACGTGCACGCTGGCACGGTCTTCGCGCTGGTTGGCGATCTCGGGGCCGGCAAAACGCAGTTCGTTAAAGGACTCGTTAGGCAAATCGGCAGCGAAAACGAAGTGACAAGCCCCACGTTTACCTTGCTGCACGAATATCGGGGTGGGCGCCTGCCAGTTTACCACTTCGACTTCTATCGCATCGACTCCGCCGAGGCGGCGCTGCGCCTCGGGCTCGATGAATATCTCTACGGCGATGGTGTATGTGTGATCGAGTGGGCTGATCGATTCCGTGAGTTGCTGCCTCCCACGGCGCGCTGGTTTTCGATGACGCCGACTGGCGAGACTTCGCGCGAAATTGAAGAACAAATATCGGATGAAGATTCTCGCTTTTGATCTCTCCAGCGCGCGCGGCAGCATCGTGTTTGCCGATCGAGGGACGGAGATGTTTGCCGTCGACTTCGCCAATGATCGGAAACATTCCGGTGCTTTTTTCGAGCAACTAAAAGCCTGCACGCAAGAGTGCGGACTACCCGACAGAATCGCCATCGGACTTGGGCCGGGCTCTTACGCCGGAACGCGTATTGCGATTGCGGCAGCGATCGGTCTGCGCGCCGCGAATGACGCGGAGCTCATCGGCCTCGCGTCGGTCCGCGCGATCAAGACGGACGCGCCCGATTATTTCGTCATCGGAGATGCCCGGAGAACCTCCTTCTACTTTGCGCGGGTTGGTGCGCGTCGCTGCGTCGAAGGTCCTTTGCTCTGCACGGCGGACGAATTGAAGGCGCGCCTCGCCGCGAACGACGTGCCAGTGTTCTGCACAGAGCCGATTAGTAATTTCGGGTTGGTTTCAGTCGCCTTTCCGTCTGCGAGCGCGCTCGCGCAGATCGCTGCCAATGAAGATACTCATTCTGCAACGGCACCGCTGGAACCGATCTATTTGCGCGACCCACACATCACGCAGGCGAAGCCGGTCTTCGCAGCAGGAGTGCGATGAGCGATAACTCCCAATACCGCTGTTGGGCGGAGGTTGATCTCGCCGCAATCCGCAGCAATGCGCGGGTCGCTCAACAACATCTCGGGGACGGCAGTTCATTACTCGCGGTGATCAAGGCGAACGGCTACGGGCACGGCCTTGGCGTGGTTGCCGCCGCGCTCAAAAAGGAGGCGCAACTATTCGGCGTCGCGAATGTGGAAGAGGCGATCGAGGCGTGCGCAGCTGTCTCGCACCCGGTCATGATTCTCGGGCCTGCGCTCCCATCCGAGCGGCGGGAAATTATCGAGCGCGGCTTCATTGCTTCGATTTCCAGCTTTGCCGAGGCGCAGGAATTTAGCGCCCTCGCTAGCGAAACCCCCGCGGCAGTTGTCTGCGTGATCGACACCGGAATGGGGCGGATGGGAATAGCGGAGCGCCATGCCGTTGAGGAGCTGCGGCGCATCGCAGCTCTGCCGAGGATCCACATCCACAGCGTTTCGTCGCACCTACCGGTTGCGGATGATGATGTTGACTATACTCGCGACCAGCTCGCGCGTTTTCGAACCGTGATCACCGCGGTCCGCGCCGCCGTGCCAGGTGATTATCTAGTTCACACGTTGCCGACTGCCGGTGTGTTTCGCTTCGCTGACTCCGCTTTGGACCTCGCGCGTGCCGGTCTGATGCTCTACGGCGCAACTTCGGTAAGCGAATTTCAGCCGTTGCTCACGCCGGCGATGACGCTGAAAACACGCGTCGCTCTTCTCCGCGATGTGCCTGCGGGAAGTTCCATCAGCTACGGCCGGACGTTTACGACTCGTCGCAAAAGCCGCATCGCGACCCTGAGTGCCGGCTATGCCGATGGGTTACCGCGCGCAGTGTCGGGACGTGGCGCGGTGCTAATTGGCGGGCGCCGTTGTCCCATCCTCGGACGTGTCACGATGGACCTGACGATGGTCGATGTGACGGATGTGCCGAAAGTCGCGCTCGGTGACGAGGCGGTGTTGATCGGTACGCAGGGCGAAGAGCAAATCCTCGTGACCGAAGTCGCGCAGTGGGCCTCCACGATCGCGTGGGAGATCTTCACTGGCATTGGCAGCCGCGTGGCGCGCGTGTATGTCTGAGCGCGCATGTTCCAGATCATCTTCAACGAGCTAAGCGTCGCCGAGATGGCGGCGTTGCCGAAAACGTTGCAGCTCGATCTGCTAGCGGAGTTTCAAGTGTTACCGACCGATCTGGATAATCTCGACCAGACGAAATTCGGCGTGATTAAACGCGAAGGAAAAAAGCTCCATCGCTATCGCGCGAAGGATTACCGCATCTACTTCGAACGCAGCGTGGAAGGCATTTCGGTGCACCGCGTCCTTCACAAAAACACGTTCCGAGACTTCCTTTTCCGCAGCAAATTACCGATGGCGGAAGACGATCAGCTCGGCAAGGCTGGCGAGTTCTGGAAGCTGATCGAACAGGGCGAACGCACGCGGAAAGCTTAAAAGCCTGGCGCGCGGTGTACAGCAAAACGGCGATCCGAAGATCGCCGTTCGCAAAGTGGATGTGAAGAAACTCGGCGTTACTTCATCAAGAGCACTGACCGGCTGCGCTTGATCTCCCGCGTGATTTTGCGGTGCATGTACGCAGGCATGCCGGTCACTCGGCGGGGCAGGATTTTGCCGCTTTCGGTCACGAACTTCTTGAGCAGGTCAGGATTCTTGTAGTCGATCGCCTCGGTTGCGATGTCGATGCGGCGCCGCGGCATCGTG
>JALYXP010000208.1 GCA_030947045.1 Verrucomicrobiota bacterium
CGAATTACCGACCTTGAAATTCAGGCGGTAGGTCACCTGCACTTTATCTCCATGCGGCGCAATCGCGATCGCATCGCCAAGGACGTAACTCCGTTCCGGCCAACGTTGCCGATACGCGACCGATTCATTGCGAATATACGTCTTCGTGACGACTCCGCGGTCAAAGTAGGAAACCTGCGCCGCGTAAAATGCCATCTCCGCGAGGATGTTTTGCCCCTGGCAGGCATCGAGGTATTCGCGCAAATAATTTCGCGCCTCTAAGTCCGAGGGCAGCGCGAGGGGCGCGGAATGCGCTGCGCTTTCATTTGCCGTGTCGGACATCTTCTGCTCGCCAGGAGCTAATCCGCGGTCGCTTCGCAGGACGGGCGTATCGGGTAATGCACTGGTGCGCGGAATCTCTTCGGTGATGCCCATGGAGCGCAGCGCCTCGGAATCGGCGACGCCGGTTTGCCGAAACCCTTTACGCTCCTGGTACTGTTTTATCGCCGCGGTCAGGCCTGGCGTTTCGCGCCCGTCCACATTGCCGTAGAACAAATGGCGCCGCCGCAATTCCTCCTGCACGGCCCGCGTTGATTCGTCGGCGCGCGCGAGTCTCGGGCAGAGCGAGAGGACGGCGGCCACGAGAAGCACGAGGGACTTCGACACGTTGATCATTCGTCGACGGAGGGCGCGCTGGATTTAACTGCTTTTGCTGCAAGGAGATGCCGCGCGGTCGCCCGTCCCGCTGACCTTTTGCACGCCCCACTCCCCGTGAAACCAAGCCAGCACGAGCGTGATAAAGAAACCGACCACCATCGCCATGATGACGAGACGGACGTTTGTGACGGCAAGTCGGAGCGATTCGCCACGATGTCGATTCCCTGCAAAAGCGCGAAAGCGGCAGCGACATAAGCCACGGCCCATTGCACCAGCTTGCGCTGTTTCAGGCGTTGCAGGAATTCGTTCACAGCGCGGCGCTCTTTTTGGTGGAGGCTGCCGCTTTCAGGAGTTCTTGGAAGCGTGGGTCTTGGCGCAACGGGTCCCACTCCGGATTCAGGTTGAGCTCACCATACGTGATGCCGCCGGGAGTTTTGACGGACTTGGCGAGTTGTTCGAAGGCGAGATCTTTTTCGCCGACCCAGGCATAGATCAGGGCGAGGTTGGTAAGGTAGATGGGGCCTTCCCATGAATCCTTGGAAACCGGCAGTAACTCACAAGCTCGCTTGCCTTCGGTGATCGCGTCGGCTTTGAGACCGAGGCCGGCGTCGATCATCCCAAGCAGACTCCAAGCCGGTGCATAATCGGGTTGCGCCTGTACGATTTTCGCCACAATCGCGCGGGCCGCGGTGAAGGCACGCTCTGCTTCCTTCGTGTCGCCAAAAGTCCGGGCGACCAGCCCCACAAACCAATCCCGCGGCATGAGAAAGTTTGTGGTTCCATAGATGGAACCTTCCGCAGGTATAAACGCGAGTGCTTTCGCCGCGGCCGCGGGATCGCGCTTCGCCAGCGCGTAGCTGATGAAGAACTGCGACGCATTGGCAGTTGCTTCCGCTCCCTCCTTTTCAAACGCGTCCAACTGGAGGCGCAAAGGCTCAAAATCACCTCGCTCGAAATACGGGACTAAGGCCAGTTGCACTCGGGCAAAGTAGTCCTTGGGCGACAACTCAACCGCTCTTTGCAGGAGTCTCGTTGCCTCAGCGGAATGGCCAAGTCCTCCCGCGGTGAAAGCGGCTTCCTCGACGGTGAGGAAATTCCGCGGATCGAGCTCGACCGCCCGATTCATGTTTTTGACCGCATCGTCCCAGCGCGACTGTCGTCGATCAATGATGCCGAGATAGAGATATAGTTTCGCAGAGTTAGGCAGGCTCTTCCGGGCCAGCTCAAACTCGGCCAGCGCCTGGTCGAAATCTCGAAAACCGTGATAGGCGTAGACACCTTTTTGCAGATGCACGTCGCCTGCGTCCGGCTGGATGCGCTCCGCCTGTTGCAAAGCCTTGTGGGACGCTTCCAATCGCTCCGGCGTGTGATCAAAGCCAAACCAGTAGAGGTCGCTGTGGATCTCACTGAGCTGGCATTGCGCGAGGAGAAAGTTCGGATCGCGGCGCAAGGCTTGTTCGAGAAGACCTACCCCCTGGAGGAGGTATCCCTTGGCGCCGGGATCGTTCGACATGTCGTCGAATGCGGCCGCCCGGACGTAGAGATCGTTCGCGATCACGTCATTGGTAGGCGGTTGCGCGATTGCGGCTTTCTCCCTCGGGGACAGTTTCGCCTGCAGCTGGTCGGCGATGGCCTTCGCGATCTCGCTTTGAATGGCGAAAACATCCGTCAGCGGCCGATCGTAATTCTCGGCCCACTCATGCGCATCGGTGCGCGCGTTGATGAGCTGCGTATTGACGCGGACTTTGTCCGCCGCGCGCTGCACGGTTCCTTCGAGAACGTGGGCGACGCCGAGTTGTTGTCCGATCTCACGCAGGTTGCGTTTCGCCGTATCCCGATACTGCATCACGCTCGTGCGGCTGATGACCTTCAGGTCAGCGATTCTAGCCAGGTCCGTGAGAATCTCGTCCTGCACGCCATCGGCGAAGTAGGCGTTCTGTTTCTCGTCGCTCAGGTTTTCGAAAGGCAGGACGGCGATCGACTTTTCCGGGAT
>JALYXP010000210.1 GCA_030947045.1 Verrucomicrobiota bacterium
AGAACGGGCCTCGAGTTCAGGGCGAGAATGCGTTCGTCCGGAATCATCGAAAGCCGCGCACTCACCGAAATCATACGTTCCACAGAGCCTGGCAGACGAAAAGTTGTCGCACGGATTTCATCTCGAATCACTCGTGCAATCGCATAGACACGCGCGAGCGCGATGTGCACAATGCGCGGCCATGAGAGACAATCAGGAACTTGACGAGAAGAAGCGCCCGGAACTGACGATTCGCGGGCTGATCGTCGGAGTCCTCATCACGCTGGTCTTCACCGCGGCGAACGTCTACTTCGGCCTGAAAGCCGGGCTGACGTTTTCGACTTCCATCCCGGCCGCGGTCATCTCGATGGCGATCCTGCGCTATTTCAAAAACGCGACGGTTCAGGAGAACAATATCGTCCAGACGGTCGCCTCAGCGGCGGGGACGCTTTCGTCGATCATCTTCGTGCTGCCGGGCCTGATCATGATCGGCTGGTGGACCGGGTTTCCGTTCTGGATCTCATTTCTGATCTGCGCGCTCGGCGGAATTCTAGGCGTGATGTATTCCATTCCGCTGCGGCGAGCGTTGGTAACGAACTCCGACCTTCCGTATCCGGAAGGGGTCGCCTGCGCCGAAGTGCTGAAGGTCGGTAGCGGCAGCGATGGGAAGAATGCGGACGAGGTCGAACACGGACGCTCCGGTTTGCTGGCGGTGGTTTGGGGTTCAATCGTCGCGGCTGTCTTCGCGATCATCGTCGCGACGCAGGTTTTCGCGTCCGATGTGGCGCAGACTTTCCGGATCGCACGCCGCGGCTCGGTCAGCGGTTATGATTTCTCGCTTTCCTTCGCGCTGCTGGCGATCGGTCACCTATGTGGGTTGTCGGTCGGCATCGCGATGCTGATCGGCGCGACAATTGGCTGGGGCTGGCTGGTGCCTTACTACTCTGGACTCAGCGGCGACCTCACGACTGCGGCTGGCGCGCTCGCACAAAGCACATGGAGTCATAAAGTGCGCTTTATCGGCGCGGGAGCGATCGGCGTTTCCGCGATTTGGACGCTGCTGAAACTGGTAAAGCCCGTGGCGAGCGGCCTGGCCGGTGCAATGGCAGCGTCGCGCGCGCGGAAAGCCGGCAATGCCGACACGCTGCCAATCACCGAGCGCGACATTCCGATCGGGATCGTCGGCCTTGTGACGCTCCTATGCATGGTCCCGATCGGCTGGGTGCTCGGCTCGTTCGCGAACTCCAGCGGCCTTGGCGGACACATGATGACGCTGGTGATCGGCGGCGTGTTTTATGTGTTTTTGATGAGCTTCTTCGTCTCCGCGGTGTGCGGCTACATGGCGGGGCTAATCGGGTCGTCGAACAGCCCGCTCTCGGGTATCGGCATTCTTGTTGTGATCGGAGCTGCGCTCCTGCTTGTCGTAGGCGTACAACCTTATGTCGGGCCGGACGCAACGAAGGCGTTGATGGCCTTCGCACTTTTCACCACGGCGGTGGTATTTAACGTCGCGGCGATTGCGAACAACAACCTGCAGGACCTGAAGACGGGTCAGCTGGTCGACGCAACGCCGTGGAAGCAGCAGGTCGCGCTCATCATCGGTGTGCTCGCTGGGGCGGCCGTCATTCCGCCAGTGCTGAACCTCGTTAACCAGGCCTACGGTTTCGTTGGCGCACCGGGCGCTGAGTTGCGTCCGAATCCACTGCCCGCGCCGCAAGCCGGCCTGATCTCGTCGCTCGCCCAAGGCGTCATCGCAGCGGACATCGACTGGAGCTTGATCCGGATGGGCGCATACATCGGCATCGCGATCATCGTGCTCGATGCCATCCTCGCGAAGACCACGAAAAGCATGCGTGTCCCGGCGCTGGCGGTCGGTCTCGGGATTTATCTGCCAACTGCGAGCACGCTGATGATCGTTGTCGGCACGATCGTGGGTTACCTTTTCGACCGTCGAGCCGAGCAAACGCGAAATCCTGAAGGAACAAAGCAGCTCGGCGTGTTGCTCGCGTCTGGTCTGATCGTCGGCGAAAGCATCATTGGCGTCATCCTTTCCGCAATCGTGGTCTTCTCGGGTGTGGCGGCGCCGCTCGCGCTCGTCAGTTTGGGCTACGAAACGGCGGGAAAGATCGTCGGCGGCCTGGCGTTCGCAGCCGTTGCGTTCCTGCTCTATCGATGGGTTTTAGGAATGGCGTCGAAGCGATCCGCCGATTCGCAGACTCGTTAGGCAAATGCCGT
>JALYXP010000212.1 GCA_030947045.1 Verrucomicrobiota bacterium
AAGCGGCGATTCGCGAGCTGACCTCGCAGCTCCTCGGCACGCTGGGTTATGAAGTCACGGCGGTGCCGGATGGCCTCGAGGCAGTGAAGATCTACGAACGCGCGTTGCGGCGCGGCGAACATTTCCAGGCCGTCATTCTCGACGCGACGGTGCGCGGCGGAATGGGTGGCATCGCTACGATCGAACGCTTGCGTGGCATGGATCCGCAAGTGAACGCGATTATCTGCAGCGGGTATTCCGACGAGGCTGCGTTATCGGAATTCCTCGCTTACGGATTCCGTGGTGCGTTGCCGAAGCCGTTCACGCGACGCGATCTCGCGGACGCGCTGCAACGCACATTCGAAGTGCCGCAGACGAACTAAGCGCCGCCGTGCAGGCGCGCGCCGCTAGCCTTTGCGGAACTTCTCCAGCTCCGCGATGAACGCCGCCGGCCCGCCGGGCGTGTAGCCGACTTCACCGACTTTTTTGCCTTCGCTGTTCAAGACGATGATAGTCGGAAAGCCCTGAATCCCGTACTGCTGGGCGAGCTGTTCGTTCTGGCTTTGCTCTGTTGCGCTCAACTGCTTACTGCGCGGAAAATCGGCCTCCATCAGCACCAGGTTTTTGCTCGCGTACTCTTTGAACTCCGGCTTCGAGAACACTTCCTTGTCGAGCTTGATGCACCAGCCGCACCAATCCGAACCGGTGAAGTCGACGAGCATTAGCTTTTTGTCCGACTTCGCTGTTTCCTGCGCTTGCTTGTAGTTCGTCAACCAACCCGGCTTGCCTTCGGCGAAAGCAGAGGTGGCCAGCAGAGCGGCGCTAAGAGCGAGAAGGCGCAGGAGTTTCACGCGACAAACTTGCTGGAGTTTCCGCTCTAGCGCAAGGGATGCACGGCTGGCGCCAAAGCTAAACTAAACGCTCAGCTGTACAGAGTTAGCCCGGCGACAACGCGCCGGGCTACACAAATGGAATCGAGAGAAGGTTTAAGCGGTCGCTTTGATATGACCCGAGACCAGCTTGGTCATTTCGAACATGCTGACCTGGCTCTTGCCGTTGAACACAGCTTTAAGAGCTGGGTCGGCATTGATGAGAGTGCGCTTCTTCTGGTCCTGCAATCCGTTCTTCTTGATGTAGTCCCAGAGCTTCTTGGTCAGCTCGGAGCGAGGAATTGGTTTCGAACCGACGACGGCGGAAAGTTTGTCGTCAGGCTGCACCGGTTTCATGAACGCGGCGTTCGGTTTACGCTTGGAAGGGGTTTTGGCTGTGGTTTTCGGCATAGAGGCTGATTAATAGGTCGCTCCCTGCAGGGCAATACTAATTTTGCGCTGCGGAAACTTTCGTTGCGTCACCCGTCGCGCTTCACTGCCACTGCGGCGACGTCATCGGAAAGCGGTTTGTCGGAATTCCCGCTCGTCGCATCGTCGAGCACGCGGTCGATCAAAGCCTGCGCGGTCCCGGCTGCAGGATGCAACAAGCGGGCGAGATTAGCGGGTGTTAGCCGTGGTGCGTTCGCATTGTCGGAGCCGTACAAACCATCGGTGTAGAGAAAGAAAGTATCGCCCGGCAGCAAGTTCACGCTCTCCTCCACGAAGTTCGAATTCTCGAGCAACCCCAGTGGCGGCGCTGACGAGGCGATCGATTCCGTTCCGCCATTTACGCGGGCAACCAAAAGCGGCGGATGTCCTGCGCCGACCACAGACGCACAGCCGGTGGTTGGATCCAACGCAACGCACATGGCTGTCATGAACGAGCGCGCGCCGAAGATACTGCGGAAGTCGCTGTTCACCGCGCGCATGATTTCCGCCGGTTCGTTGTGCTCGACGCTGCCGTGATGGAAAAGCAACTTCGCTAAAGTCGTCATCAGTGCCGCAGAGGCGCCGTGCCCCGTCGCGTCCGCGATCCAGAAAAGCGTGCGGGCATCAGCCATTCGCAGCCAGCCATAGATGTCGCCGCCGACCTGGATGACGGGACGATAACACGCCGCGACTTCCCAACCTTCGAGCGCTGGCGGCTTCTGCGGGATGAGCGATTGCTGCGTGAGGCGCGCGGCAGCAAGATCGCGTTCGAGATTCACGCGCCATGCTTCGAGCTCGTCGTTTTGCTCCTGAAGCTGGTCGCGCAAGGTCTGCAGCCGCAGCTGCGTTTCGATGCGGGCGCGGAGCACGGCCTGGTTGATCGGCTTCGTCACGAAGTCATTCGCGCCCGCTTCCAGGCCGCGCACCTCGCTCTCTTCGCCACCGTGGCCGGTCAGCATGATCACCGGCAACTGCGCAACCGCTGAGTCCGCGTCCGCGCGCAGACGCGTCAAGACCTGCGCGCCATTGAGACCCGGCATGTCGAAATCCAGCAACAGCAGCGAGGGCAGATCACGATGGACACTCGCCAGGGCATCGACCCCGTCGGGCGACTCGCTACAGCTAAAACCAGCCGCCGTTAACGTCCGCGTCAGCAGCCGTCGGCTCATCGCGTCATCGTCCGCTACCAGGATTTTCGGGCCGTCGCTGCTCATCATCGTCTCCTTGGTGATTCGGAAGTTGAGCGCCGCTGAACTGTAAATTTTTCGCGCGGTGTGATTTGGACTAGCACCACATCTGCACGCCCGACGCGCGGAGCGGAATAAACGATTGTCAGCTTTCCCGCATTGAATTACAACGGACAGACATTCGTCACACCCTCCTATGAAATTGTCGCTTTCGCTCGCCTTCCTTGCTGCCTTCGCTTTCGCTTCCTGCGAGATCGATGAACCACCACCAGTGCGGAAGCGTCCGGTAGCGAAATACCCGACGCCGCAACAGGCGCAGTATCCCGCGCAGCCGCAACCTTTCGCGGCAGAGGGAGGCGGTGCGCCGCCGGCTCCAGCGCAAACCGCGCCAAATCCTGAGATCGCTCCACCTGAGTCCGCTCCCGCTCCGACGGCGGCAGTGACAACTGCGAAAGGCGACTATCCGTATGGCGTTCCGGTGCCCGGAAAGCCGGGGTTCGTCCGCAGCCCATATTCTCCGGATAAGATGACGGATGTCCGCGGCTACGCGCCGGGTACCGAAGTCAAAGACCCGTACACGCAGAAGATTTTCCTCGTCCCCTAGGCGGACCGAGGCTGCTGTCGGCGCGTCGGCTTTGGCGACGCTCTGCGTGTGTTCGCGCTTCAGATGTTGCGATTGCGCGCGTGCTCGACATCAGCCGCGATTATCCGATGCTGGTCTCACTCGCTCTCCTGGCCATCGCTGGAAGGCGCGCAGCTCGGCTGAATTGCACTCATTCACGACATGGAATTTCGCGTAAGACGAGCCCCTCGAATCGAGACGGAAATCACCGTTCCGGGTGACAAGAGCATCTCGCATCGCGCAGTAATCCTCGCAGCGCTTTCGAACGGCGTTTGTGTGCTCCGCGGCTTTCTCGCGAGCGAAGATTGTCTGCGCACGGTCGGCGCGCTTCGAGGAATGGGCATTAAGATCGAGCAGCCCGAGCCGGACATGCTGGTCGTCCACGGGAAACGGCGTTTGTTGACCCAGCCACCCGCGGAAATCGATTGCGGAAACTCGGGCACAACAATGCGCCTGCTCGCAGGATTACTCGCCGGACAACCGTTCGATAGCCGCCTTGTCGGCGCCGCCAGTCTGTCCCGCCGGCCGATGGATCGCGTGATTACCCCGTTGCGCGAAATGGGCGCAACGATCACGGCCGAGGGACCGCACGAAAGCGCGCCGCTTCGCATCACCGGCTCGAACTTGCGCGGCATCGATTACCACTCTCCGATCGCGAGCGCGCAGGTGAAAAGCGCACTGCTGCTTGCGGGATTGTTCGCGAAAGGAAAGACCACAGTGCACGAGCCGTCGCCGAGCCGGAATCACACGGAGCTCATGCTCAATTACTTCCTCGTGCGCACTGCGAAAGGGGAAGATGGCGGCGTGACGGTCTTCAACGACCAGGTGCCGGAATCCCGCGATTTCACCATTCCGGGCGATATCTCTTCCGCTGCCTTCTGGCTTGTAGCCGCGGGCGCGCAGCCGGGTGGTCATCTTCTTGTCCGAGATGTCGGCTTGAATGATACGCGCACGACGTTTCTCGGCGTGCTGATTCGGATGGGTGCTCAGGTCCGTGAGGCGGTAGAAGAGGTCGACCAAATCGAGCCGCGCGGGACCGTCGAGATCACCGGCGCGCCACTGAAAGGGAC
>JALYXP010000226.1 GCA_030947045.1 Verrucomicrobiota bacterium
GGTCAGACGGGCGGAACTCATACGAATCGTGTGTACACCGGTGTTCTCCGTTCAAAGCCGCGAGTGATGACGGTAACTCCAGCAGCGTACGACCGCGTGAACGCTGCGGACACGGCGAGGATGCAAACAATCGCGACCAAGAAACGGCGGCGGGATACGGAAGCGCGCATAAAGAGCTAACTCGACTGCATCATGTCCCTTCGTGCCGGACGAGCTAATTTTCGGAAATTACGTATGTGACTACGTAAACATACTTATGACCGCACGTTCTCGGTTCTTACGCGGAGCAGTCCCCCCGTTTTATCTCCCCTGCCGCTGGACGTGAGTCCACTTCTGTCCAGACAAGTCACACCGTCGTAGCGCGTAGGCTAAACTACGGGTCTTTTTAGAGTCCGCTACTGTCCGGACGAGTCTCAGCGCGTCAGAAAATGTCCGCCGGGAAGGCAAAAATCTTTGCGAACGACGCGCTCTACCAGATGAGACACCCCCGAAACTGCGCGACAGCGTAGCCGCTTGGCGGGCGATTTCAAGACTGCGCGCGACCGTCTGATGATTGCGCGGCAAACGATGCCGGCGTAGAGACTCGGCGAGGCGCGCTTGCCCATGCATAAGGATAAACCACCTGGGATTTTCGAGTTCACTGCCCGCCCTGTGCAACATGCGGTCACGCTGGGACTCGCCACTGGTGTTGTTCTCAGCATCCTCACTTATGTCGGTATGACGCTCTGGGGCGCAGACGCTACCGCGCGGCATGCCGAGCCGGCCGGTCGGGAAAGCCTCGAGGAAACTACCAGCACGATTCCACGGCCGAACGCGTCGGCCACTCCATCGGCTCCGCCGGCCATTCAGTACTAGGGCAGCCGCACATTCGCGTGTTGCCGCGCGCGGGAGGACTTGTTATACCCGCTCCACAAACGCCGTCGAGCGAAGCTGATCACGGCGGAGCCGCGGCTGTTACAAACCAAAAATCCACCAGAACATATGAAACTTAAATCCCCCCTCATCGCCGGTGTTTGCCTCGCGGCAATCGCACTCTGCGGGCAACGCTCCGCCATTGCGGCCACGAAAAAATCGACAGCCGCAGATTCGCCAGGCGCGAGCGCTTCACCAGCCGCGTCGGCTAGCGCAGGCGCCTCCGCTTCGCCTGCTGCAGCGAAAGCGCCACGCGCAATCCCGTTCCGCGGGAAGGTCTCGGCAGTCGATAGTGGCGCGAGCACCTTCACGATCGCCGGCAAAAAAGAATCGCGGGTCTTTAAAATGACCGACAAAACCAAAGTGACCAAGGGCGGCGCGGCCGCCACGATGGTCGATATCACTGCAGATGCCGCGGTATCGGGCTCGTACTGGAAACAAGCTGACGGCACGATGGAAGCGAAGTCAGTGAAGATCAGTGACAAAGCCGCCGGCGAGGCGTCCGACTCGAAAAAGAAATCGAAAAAGACCGACGCTGCGACAACACCGAGTCCGGCGGCAAGCGCATCGCCTTCGGCTTCGGCGGCGAAGAAGTAACGCGGCGCCTTACGAATCATCGAGCCTGCGGCGGAGAGATCCGCCGCAGGCTTTTTATTTTTCGGCGGCCTTCGCTGCTGCCCGTAGGTCTGCCAGGAACAACGCATATTCCCGCGCGCGCGATTGTTCGTCCGGCTGTCGCAGTAATGACGACGGATGCACAGTCGTGAGAACACGCGCGGCGAGCGGTGACTCCAGGACTTTGCCCCGTTCCCGGGTGACGCGAAACGACGAGCCGAAGATCGCCTGCGCTGCGGTGGAGCCTAGGCAGACCAGCAGCTTCGGTTTTACGATCCGCAACTCCGCTTCCATCCACGGCCTGCACGCGGCGATCTCGCGTGAGTTCGGCTTCTGGTGGATGCGTCGCTTCCCGCGCGGCTCCCATTTGAAATGCTTCACCGTGTTCGTGACGTAAACATCGCCGCGATCGATCCCAGCTTCTTCAAG
Organism: Verrucomicrobiota bacterium; assembly: GCA_030947045.1. Classification (GTDB taxonomy): domain Bacteria; phylum Verrucomicrobiota; class Verrucomicrobiia; order Chthoniobacterales; family UBA10450; genus JACCTI01. The sequence goes on from JALYXP010000226.1 coordinate 1,957, forward strand.
CGCGCGATCGAGCAGCTTGCCCGCCGGCCCGACGAATGGCTTCCCGACGAGATCCTCCTGGTCGCCCGGCTGTTCTCCGAGAAACATGATCTTCGCGCGCTTCGGACCATCGCCGAAGACCGTCTGTGTCCCGATTTTGTAGAGGTGACACGCCGTGCAGCCGCGAGCTGCCGCCGCTACTTCGTAAAGGTTGTCGGTCTCAGGCACAGGCGCTGGGCGCCACTCGCCGTCGTCCGAGATCTTTGGTTTCGCGGCGCTTTTTCGGATCATGGATTCAACTCTTCGCGGCGCCTCCTGCAGCAAGGAAGGAATCAACGTCGCCTCCGGCAAGTTTCGCCAATATTTCTTCGGCATCTCCGCTTCCATCGCGTGCACCTTCACGCGGGCCGGGTTGAAAATGTTTGCGTAGTAAGTGAGCCAGAGCGGCTCGATTTCATCGTCCGTCGGCGCCTCCGATTTGCGAACGCCGTCGGTCAGGGTGAGCTCGTGCCCGTCCCAATGTGCGCAACGATCAGGTGTCAGAATTGACCACCGCATCGACGCGAATCGATCGACGAAGAACGCGGCATTGTGCTCGACGATGTGATGTTCCGGCTCGAACCAGGCGACAAACCACTTCTCGCTGCCATGCGCGATCTCACGGAAGCGCACAAAGGCGCGCATTTTATGCACGTCATGGCGGATCGCTTTTTGAAACGAGAGCGCCAAGGACACATCGTCATCAACGACAATCTCGAGCAGCTTCGGCTCGCCGTGCGTGAGTCGCCAAACGATGCGGTAGAGCAACGCCCAGCGACGCTCGTCACGATGCAGAGACACAACGCGCGCGAGTTCCAGGAACGCTTTCGGGACTCGCAGAGCCGGCGCGTTATCAGCGTCTCCCGGCGGGAGTTCGTCGAAAATGTCGAGCGCCGGCTGCTCGGCTGAAAGCTCATTCCAAACAACAGCGCTTGGCGCGATTCCCCGTTGGAGCGCAGCACGCGCCGCGCGCTGCCAATCAGCGAACGTCGGTCGGAAGGTAATCTGTTCCACCGCCGCCGCTACAGTTGACCAGTGAGCACGGAAGGCTCCGCCGCGAAGAGATCGAGCT
>JALYXP010000305.1 GCA_030947045.1 Verrucomicrobiota bacterium
GGATCGACATGACTATGCGGTGACCAATTCACGAAACCGGCGGAAAGGAGATACGGCTCCTTTCGGAGGATGCCGATCTCGGCGCCGAAGATCAGCTCGTTCGGTTGAAAGCCCTTGAAGACTGCGATCTCCGCAAACTTCGTCACGCCGAGCTCGGCTTGAAGCTCGTAAGGATTAGCGATGTGCAGGCTTTGCCATTGTGCGCTCAGTGAGAGGTCGCCTTCCGGCTGCAGATCGGGCGTCACAATTTGGCTCAGACCTTTCGTGGTCGCTTCAAGCGGGCTGACGCAAACAGAGCAGGCGAGAACCAACAGCAACGGCAGATGTTTCATGCGCCGCAGCAGACATGATCCCGCGTTTTTTAGCACGGCCTAAAACGCGAGCATTCTGGAAAATTTAATAGCTCTTTTTTTGACTTTTCAGATCGCTATCGGCTATGAAGAGGTTCTTGCAGAATCTCTCCTCTGCTTCCGTGAACGCGCCACGCTTGGAAGTCGCGGCGTATCCCTGGCGGTTGTTTGCCTTGCTGCTCGCTGCTTCCGTGATTGGCGTGCTTGCGCTGCTGCCGTATCTGTCAGCAGTCCTGGGACCGTCGCTGATGGCTCATCCGTTGCCATTGCCGCTACCGGTAATCGCGCTGGTCCAGGCGGTCGTGAACTTCAGCATCTTCACTGGCCTGGGCCTGCTGCTGGCGCGCAAACTCGCACTAGGTGCGCCATACTTGGAGAACTGGGTCTACGGGCGTGCCGCGAAGGTCCCGGCGCGCGTTGTCATCACGGCTTCAGGTGTAGGTGTCCTGTTAGGCTTGGTCACACTGGTGTGTGTTCGCAGCCCGATGGGAGCGGCGCTGACTGCCTTGCCCATCGCTTCCGAAGGCGCGATACCGGTTTGGAAGAGATTCCTCGCCTGCTTCTACGGTGGGCTGGACGAAGAGATTCTGACCCGACTCTTTCTTCTTTCGCTTGTCCTCTGGTTCCTTCGGCTGCTCTGGCAGCGCGAGTCTGCGCAAGTCTCTCTATTTTGGCTCGCGAATCTTCTTGTCGCCGTCGCTTTCGGAGCAGGGCACCTGCCGCTTGCGGCGCGCATTGCTCCGCTCACGCCGCAACTCGTTTCCGTGGTGATTTTGCTAAACATGCTCTGTGCTCTTCCCTTCGGCTACCTCTACTGGCGGCGTGGCCTGGAAGCGGCGATGATCGCGCACTTCAGCGCCGACCTGATCCTACACGTGATCGGTCCGGCATTCTGATTGATCCTCACGTCCATCGCTGCCAGAGAGACAAGGCGGACGTGATCTGGTAAGTGGAATTCCAGACTATCTCCCCGGTAGAAGAATCAGTGATTGTGAGGCGCACGTAGCGTTTGACAGCGGGATGTGGCGTTCATAACCGGTTTGCCTCGAGCGATGCGATCTGTCCGTGCGGCTCCTGCAGCATGAGCGATAGTGAGGGCGTATGCGCTTGGTTTTCTCCTTGCTTACCGTAGCGAGCATCGGCCTTTCGGTCGTCGAGCGGTGCCCGGCATCCGCGGCACAGGAGGAGCGGCCATTTGGGGAAACGCAGGAAAGTCTCGGGCCTAAGACGGGCACGGACTTTGATGAGGATGATGCGATAGAGAACGTCGCTGCTCTAAAGTTCGAAGGGAAGGCGGGCCTCGGCTATCGTTCGAACATTTTCGAGGTGAACGAACAGCATGATTCGCCGTTGGGCGACTGGTTCTCGGATGTTGCGTTGGATGTGGCAATGCCGGTGCCTCGGTTGCCGGAAGGGTCTTCCATTCGGCTAGTGTCCTTCTGGAAACGCTACTTTCGACAGCATTCCGCGGATGAGTATCTGATCAGAGGCGACGTGCAATGGTCGGGCCGCCTGTCGGATTCGACTGCGCTCTCCATAGGCGGCTTCGGCGGGCGCTTCCAGGAAGGGCAGTTCTTTCAGTTCTCGCGTGTGATTCCGCAGGCGCAGGTCGGCTGGGTCGAAGGCGCGCGACTTAACACGAGGTCAAAGCTGTCCGAGACGCTGCAACTGACAACCGAAGCGTCCACGGAATATCGGCTCTTCACCGCGGCCCTGGAGGACAACCTGCAGGATACCGCGAATGTGGAGTTGGCGCGCGCTTTCGGGGATGGTCTAACAGCGACGATCGCCGGTGAGCTTCATGACGCGCATTACCGTCATAGGCCGCCTGAGGATGAAGGCAGGAGCAATCCCGCACACTTGGATACCGTGGAAGCGCGCCTGCTCGGTCGCTTGAAGTGGGCCTTCGATCCTGTGTGGACGATGCAAGGGGAGCTATCAGCCGGCCCAAATAGCGACGTCACTAACGGTTACTATGACGCGCGAGTGGCAGCGGCGGGGTTCGAGCTGCGCTACAAAAAAACTCCTTGGGAGATATCGCTGGTGACGGAGCCCGAGGTCGCGCGGTTCTCGCAGCGGCCATCGAATT
>JALYXP010000393.1 GCA_030947045.1 Verrucomicrobiota bacterium
GCTTTCTCTTCTTCTGGGGCGTTAACATGTTCGTCGTCTACAAGGGCATCGAATCGATCCGCCTGCTCCTGAACATCAAGGCGCCGCTGCTGATCGCGCTCGGTTTGCTCCTGCTCGGCTGGGCTTATCAGAATGCGGGAGGTTTCGGGCCGATCCTTTCGCAGCCTTCCGAATTCGATCCCGTTCAGCCGAAAGCCGGCCGCTTCTTCGCCTTTTTCGTGCCGTCGCTCACCGGCATGATCGGCTTCTGGGCGACGCTCTCGCTCAACATCCCGGACTTCTCCCGTTACGCGCGCACGCAACGCGATCAGATCATTGGGCAAGCCGTCGGGTTGCCATTCACGATGGCGCTGTATGCGTTCATCGGAGTGGCGGTGACTTCCGCGACCACGATCATCTACGGCAAGACGATCTGGGATCCAGTCGATGTGCTGACGAAGTTCTCGAATCCGGTCGTCCTCGTGGTCGCGATGTTCGCACTTTGTTTGGCAACACTGGCGACCAACATCGCGGCCAATGTCGTGAGCCCGGCGAACGACTTCGCGCATCTCGCGCCGCGCCACATTTCCTTCCGCACCGGCGGATTCATCACTGGCGTGGTCGGCATCCTGATGATGCCGTGGAAGCTCGTGGCTGATCCGAGCGGTTTCATTTTCACCTGGCTGATCGGCTACAGCGCACTACTCGGACCGATCGGTGGAATCATGATCGCGGACTACTTCGTGATTCGCTCGCGCAAGTTGAACCTGCGCGGCCTTTACGAAGAGCAGAGCGAATATCGTTACACGAACGGCTTCAGCTTCGCCGCGTTGATTGCGCTCGTCGTCGCCGTACTGCCGAATCTTCCCGGCTTTCTTGTTAACGTGAAGCTCGTCGACCCCGCGAACGTGCCGGTCTTCTTCGTCGGTCTCTACAGTTACGCGTGGTTCGTCGGATTCGGCATCGCGTTCGTGGTTTACATCCTGTTACGCCGCTTATCCTGAAGCATGCAGACGCCGCAGTTACCGCCCTTCGATCATCAGCCCGCAAAGTATGAGGGACCTTCACGCGAGGAGGTCGCCGCACTTCGGACGCAATACCTCAACCCCGGCATCTTCCTATACTACAAGCGCCCGATCATGATCGTGGAGGGCAAGATGCAGTACGTCTGGGACGAAACCGGGAGGCGTTATCTCGATGCACTCGGCGGGATCGTCACGATCAGCGTTGGGCATTGTCATCCCGACGTCGTTGCGGCGGCGAACCGGCAGAACGAGCTGCTGCAACACTCGACGACGATTTATTATCACCCGAACATCGCGCGCTATGCGGAGAAGCTGGCGTCGAAGATGCCGGGCGACCTGAAGGTCTGCTACTTCGTGAATTCCGGTTCGGAAGCGAACGATCTCGCGCTGCTCATGGCGCGCGCTTACACGGGTAACTACGACATGATCGCGTTGCGGAACGCGTATCACGGCGGCAACGCGAGTGGCATGGGGCTGACCGCGCATCGCACCTGGAAATACAACGTGCCGCACAGCTTCGGTGTGCATCACGCGCTCACGCCGGATCCGTATCGCGGCGAGTGGGGCAGCGATGATCCGGACGCGGGCCGGAAGTATGCGAATGACGTGAAGCAGTTGATCGACTTCGCGACTCCAGGCGTGATCGCCGGTTACATCGCGGAATCAATCCAGGGTGTCGGCGGCGTGGTTGTTTTCCCGGATGGCTATCTCAAGCACGTCTACGAACACGTGCGCGCCGCCGGCGGAGTTTGCATCGCGGACGAAGTGCAGTCGGGCTTCGGTCGCACCGGCTCGCATTACTGGGGCTTCGAAACGCAAGGCGTGGTCCCCGACATTGTTTGCATGGCGAAAGGCATCGGCAACGGCGCACCGATGGGCGCAGTCGTGACCACGCCGAAGATCGCGCAGGCCCTCGCGGCGCGGACGCACTTCAACACCTTCGGCGGCAATCCAGTTGTGACGGCCATCGGCTCGGCCGTGCTCGATGTGATTGATCGCGAGAAGATGCAGGAGAACGCACTCCAGACCGGCAACCACTTGTTAGGCGGATTACGCCGCCTGCAGGAGAAGCACAACGTGATCGGTCACGTTCGCGGCAAAGGCCTCATGCTCGGCATCGAGCTGGTGAAGGATCGCACGACCAAAGAACCCGGCCGCGAAGAATGCGCGCACTTGGTCGAGTCATGCAAAGACATGGGTCTCTTGTTAGGCAAAGGCGGCCTCTACGGACAAACGATCCGCTTCTCACCGCCGATGTGCGTCACGCGCGCGGACGCCGACTTCCTGCTCGAGGTGCTCGACCGCGCGTTCGCGGCGCTTTAGTTCCGCGCCCGTTCTCGTCGGCGACAAACGCGCCACGGGAAGGACGTGTTCGCGCGTGGCTTATCGCGGAAAGCGAAGAGTTCTAGCTCAGCACTGCTGACCGTCGCGGTTCGTCGATCAGTAGCCGCGAATCCGCAGCACCCTCGGCAGAGGTTCTCTCGTCTAAGACTTAGCTCAAGCGTCTTGAGCGGCGGCTAACGAAGAGAAGGCCAAGTGCACCAGCGGCCAGCAGAGCGAGCGATTGTGGCTCGGGCACGACGGCGTTTGTCGACAGCCTGTTGCCATTCTGGTCTGCAATGAAAGTCGTGTAAGTACCGTTCGCGGGACGCGCGGCCGCTACACTTGTCGTCGTCGTAAGAGTGCCCGAATTGAGCTGAACCAGGTTGTTTGTACTTAAGCCGGGGAGGCTACCGAAGATGTAGACATCAGTCGCCGCGATGGAACCCCCAGTGAAATTTGAGCCTATGACGTTCAAGGTCTGATTTGGCCCGAAAGGCTGACCCGACGAACTGGCAACCGCGAAGGTGATTGTGCCGGTCAGAGATAACGAGCCAGAAGAAAATAAGTTACCAAGAAGCTTGAAGACGAAAATCGGCGCGTTGCCACCCGTGCTTCCAAACAAGACACCGAATTGGATCGGCTGAGCTAGTGTGATGGAGAGGGGCGAGCCGCTTCCGCCTGAAAACGTAAGCGTTTCCTGCCCGTACGCGGACGCAGAGAGGAGAGCGACGGCGGCCACGAGGGAAACCAGTGTTTTACGCATGTGCGCGGATTCTTCTACCTCACTCGTAAATCGGTCAAGCTATTTGCCGGCGAATCTCAGCCGGAATCGCACGTCATTGTTAAGCAACTCTCGATCGTCCGTCGGCGTTCGATCGAAACGAGGACTGCGCATCCACAAAGCGCACCCGAGTAGCGCCGTCGCCGCCGTACACAAAACAGCCCCGGCTTGCTCCGGGGCTGCTTCGTGAAGTTCGCTGCGTCGCGTTTACCTCGATTCCGCGCGCGCGTTGATCACCCGCCCGGCGGTCGGCGTGAAGATGATCGTGTGACCAGACCCGTTACGGGTCACGGTCGAATCGGCGCTGTTCGTCACGCCATCAAGGTTGTAGTCGGTGCGGAAGCTCGACCCACTCGCGATTTGGCCGGAGAGGTTGCGCGTCTGAGTTGCATCAGCCGCGTTGACGGTGCCGTCGCCGTTCCCGTCGCCGTAGAGCGCACCCATCTTGACCGCCACCGTGCCCGTCGCACCCTTCGAGTCGGCCGCGTTCGTCAATGTGACGGTAACGATCGAAACGTCCGGCACGCCGCTCAGGTTTACAATGAACTGGTGCGGATCCGTTCCGATGTTGCTGCTCGTGACCGTGACCGGCTGCGTGCCGCTCTGGGTCTGCGCGGTCGCAGTGACCGAGCCAACGCTCGCGAGCGTGTTCTCAAAGCCAATCACGATGGTGTGATTGCCTTGTGCTCCGCCGGAGCGCGGTTCGGTTGCCGGCGTGCCGGTCAGCGGCAGGACGACGTCGAAGTTCCCCACGCCGGCGTGTGCCTTCCGAGAGACGACGCCGGTAATATTCGGAGTCGAGCCCGCCACCGAGATGATCACCTGCGCCACGTTCGTGCTAGCCTGTCCGACGGTGTCGGAAACCGTCACGCGCGCCGGGTATTCGCCGTCCGCCGTATAGGTGTGCGTGAACATGCCGGTCGCATTCGTCGCGCTCGTGCCGTCGCCGAAGTCGATCGTGTAGGAGTTGATCGTTCCGCACGCGCCGGTTGGCTCACGCGAAGTCGTCGCGTTGAAGTTCACATTCAACGGCGCTTTGCCGGTGAGCGGCGCCGCCGTCAGGCCCGCGATCGGCGGCGTGTTTTGGCAGGAGGTGTTCCCCTTCCGGGTGTAGGCGCCGCCGCTGCTGAGCGAGGCGTTTTCAAGGAAGCCTGCGCCGCAACCAGCGAAGACGACCACGTCACCGGTGATGCCGGTCAGCTTCGTGCCAGGCTTTCTTGCATCCCAGGTAAACGCCGTGCCCGTCGCGCCAGTGGGAGCGGTGAAGGTGATCGGCGTCGAGGTATCGAGTTTGATCAGGATCGTGCCGTCTTTGTTGTAACTGCCGGTGATCCGCGGGCAGCTGGAAGTCGGCGGCTGGTTGGTGCATTCGCCGCTGTCGAGCGTGCCGCCCGTTGCACTCGGATCGCGACGTCCATAGGTAAACGCCGGATTCGCCGGGGTGGCCGGGCAGTTCGTGTCCATCTCTACGTAGACGGTCTGCGGATTGCCGTTCGTGTCGGTGACGCCGAAGTAGATCTGGTACTCGGTGTTCTGCGGCAGAACTGCCATGCCGGTGTTCGCCGGATCGAGGGTCGCGACCTTCATCAGGAAGGTGATCGAGTTGTCCGCGCAGGTGGTGAACGGCTCGCCGATGTTCACGTACTGGATGGTTTGCTGCCCGGTGGCGTCCGGAATTGCACCCGCGGTGCCTGGTCCGTCGACATTCAGGAACGGGTAGTTGCAGGTGTTGCCGCCGCCGACCGTGGCCGGCACGAGACTTACCTCGCGGCAATGGGTGCTTTCACCCTGCGCGTTTACCGCGGTCACGTAGTAGAAAACGTTCGCGGCGCCGATTGGCAATGCGCTATCGAGATACTTGGTCTGCGAGGCATCGACTGTGGCGAGGAATGTTTCCGCGCCGCTCGCAGTGCCGCGATAGATCTTGTAAGCCGTAATCGGTGAGCCGCCGTTGTCCGGCTCGAGCCAGGTGACAAGCGCGCCGCCCGTCGGCTGCAAGACCGCCGAGACAAGCTGCGGCGCGGCCGGAATCGCCGGCTCGACTGGATCGAAGAAGGCGAACAGTCGGCGTCCGCCCGATTGGCGAAGGATGTCGCCGCGCGATGCGCCGGACTGACCCTGGAAGGTGTTGCTGCAATTCACG
>JALYXP010000331.1 GCA_030947045.1 Verrucomicrobiota bacterium
ATACGCATCATCAGCCGCAGTGTTTTGATGAACTGTTCGCGGGGCACTGCTACCGGGAGAAGCCGGTCACTTTCCGCCATGAGCCGGTTTTGCTGGAAACGGGAGGCGGCATTGCGAACGTCGCTGATTTGTTGGGCAACGAGCCGTTTTTAGTCTACAACGCCGATATCCTATCCGACTTGCCGTTGCGCCCGCTGATCGCGGAGCACGAACGCGCGGGCAACATCGTGACACTCGCGCTGCGTTCAGGCGGAGGTCCGCAACACATCTCGCTGAACCGCGACGGCGGCACGATCGTCGACATCCGCAACATGCTCGGCACAGGCGCGCCGGAAGAGTTCGTTTTCACCGGCATCTACGCGGTGCAGCCAGGATTCTTGCAGTTGCTTGAGCACGGTGTGAAGCGCTCGGTCATCCCGACTTTTCTCGAGATGATCCGCCGGGGAGAAAAGCTTGGCGGCGTAGTGATCGACGACGGTCACTGGTGGGACGTCGGCACGCGTGCGGCTTACCTGCAGCTGCACCGTGATCTGCCGCAGCTCGAATTTCCGGGTTACGGGGCGCCGGATTGCGCGTGGCGAAATGCTGTCCATGCAAGCGCGTTTGTGGAAGACGGAGCTACGTTGCGCGGCTGCTCCGTCATTGGTGCCCACGCGCACGTGGCGGCTGATTCGAATCTAAATGACACGATCGTGTGGGCTGGCGCACAAATCGCTTCCCGAAGCGAGCTGACGAACTGTATCGTCCGCCGCGATCGAACAGCCGAAGGCAATTTGCGTGACACCGATATCTAGCTCCGCCCGGAAAACCGCGCTGCTCTTGAAGCAGACGCGGCGGCACTTTCCGCGCTTTGATGACGAGACGGTGGAGATCACGCCGATTGAAAAAGGCGGATCGGACCGGCGATTTTATCGCGTTCGCACCGGACCCGAGAACACGTTGATCCTGGTGAAGTATAATCTCGAGCGCGCGGAGAATCGTCTCTATGTGCGCGTCGCGGAATTCCTGGCGGACAACGGCATTCGCGCTCCGAAGATTTACTTTCACGATGAAGCTGAGGGATTGATCTGGATCGAGGATCTCGGGCAGACGGACCTTTGGACTTACCGCGAGCAGTCGTGGGGGGAACGCCGGGCCTTGTATCAATCAGCGCTCGAGCAGATCGCGCGGCTACACTCGCTACCGCATCACGCCGCTGATGGAATCCGTAACGACCTTCCCGCGGAGTTCGATGCGCCGCTCTATCTTTGGGAGCAGCAATACTTCTTCGAGCACTGCCTCGCGCGGCATTTCAATCTTGCGTCCGACACCGTCGCAGAGCTTTCGGCGTTACCGATGCTCACAGCAACCGCGGAGCGTCTCGCGAGCTTGCCTCGCGTGCTCGTGCACCGCGATTTCCAGTCGCAGAACATCGTGGTGCGAGATACCGCGGCGCACTTGATCGACTTCCAGGGAATGCGGCCCGGTCTTGCCGAGTACGATCTCGCATCCCTGCTCTACGATCCGTATGTGCAGCTGCAGGACGAAGAACGCGAGGAGCTATGCAGTATTTATCGCGATCTGCGCGAGCGGAATGCACGCGCATCCTGTGCCGAAGATGAAGAGATCTTCTGCCTTTGCGCTATGCAACGCCTCATGCAGGCGCTGGGCGCTTACGGGTATCTCGGTCACGTGCGCGGCAACGCAGCGTTCCTCAGCCACATTCCGGCAGCACTCGAGTCACTTTGTTCCGTCGTCGCGAAAATCGATGGTGCCGAGCCGCTGCATCGCGTGCTCGTGACATTGTAGCGAAACGGGCGCCGTCAGTCTCTTCTGTAGCGGCGGTCGATAACCGCCGATCGACGAGCAGCTCGAAGCCAAGATTCGGCGCTTACAAAGCGCCGCTACAGAAGACAGGACCCGCCGCACCTCGCCGCACGTTTCATCGGACGAACGGGTTCGTTTCTCGCTCATGGCCGATCGTAGTTGTCGGACCATGCCCGGGCAGCACCGTGACGCTGTCGGCGAGCGGGAACAGCTTCCGCTTGATCCCGCTGAAGAGCAGGTCGGCGTCGCCGCCCGGCAAATCCCATCGCCCGACACCGCCGGCGAAGAGAACATCGCCGCCGACG
>JALYXP010000352.1 GCA_030947045.1 Verrucomicrobiota bacterium
ATCCTGGTCTGCGAAGCGAGCGGCGGATACGAAGCTCTCCTGCTCACCCTGGCGCACGGCGCCGCCCGTCCCATTATCCAACTCAATGCCCGGCAGCTCCGTGATTTCGCCCGGGCCAAGAACCGCCTCGCCAAGACCGACCGGATCGACGCGGGCCTCATCGCCGAGTTCGCGCAAACCTTCCAGCCCAAGCCACTCCCGCGGCCGGAGCCGTGCCAGCAAGAACTCTCCGCCTTGGTCAAGCACCGCGCCCATCTGCTCACCCAGATCACCCAAAACAATAACCTCGCGCAAACTCTAGCCGACAAAAAGCTCCTCCGCCTGATCGCTCGGACAGTCGCCTTCCTCCAGAAACAAATCGCTCACCTCGAAGCCCTCATGAAAGCGAAGGTCGCCCAGTCCCCTGAACTCTCCCTCAAGGTCGATCGTCTCTGCCAAGTTCAAGGCATCGGCGCACTCACCGCCACCGCCTTGCTCGCCCTCATGCCTGAACTAGGACACCTCTCCGACACCCAGGCCGCCGCCCTCGCGGGCGTCGCTCCGTTTAACCGCGACAGCGGTCAGTTCCGCGGTCAGCGCCACCTCGCTGGCGGCCGCTCCCAAGTCCGCTCCACCCTCTCCATGGCCGCGCTGGTTGCTTCCCGTCAAAACCCCGTCCTCCGACCGCTCTACCTCCAACTCCTCGCCCGCGGCAAAGCCAAAAAACTCGCCCTCACCGCCCTGATGCGAAAGCTCATCCTCCTCGCCAATAACCTCCTAAAGAAACCTACTTTCACTCTTGCAACTTAAGACAGTTGCTGACCCCTTCTGACCGCAGTTTGGCCTACAAAAGCCCCGCTCTCTTTGAGTCCCAACTAAACCTAAACTAAAGGAATTGATCCCTACCTCACTGTCCGAAGAATCGGGGGAAGCCCACTCTGACCCCTTTCCCCACCTCGGGAGCGCGGTCCCGCCATGCATCCACCCCGCGCCCGCCACGGCGCCGGGAGACTCGGCGCGCTTGCTGCTCATTTGCTGATCCGGAGTATCATACTCGTTAGGTAAGCCTGAAAGAGGTCAGAGATTACAATCGACACCAATCTTTCCGGTGGCTCGCGCGACAGGACTCAAGCAGTTAGTTCGTTACCTTCGCAAAGGTGACGTAGGGGTTCTCGGTCGAGGAGGTGGACATGCCGGTGACGACGGAGCCGCCGGAGGTGACGCCAGCGACGTTGAGCCCGCTGATGGTGCGCTCGGCGTTGAGCAGGATGACTCCGATGCTCCCATCCGGCAGCGAGGTGGCGGCGGCGAATTTCGGCAGGTAACTGGTGGATTGCGACATCCCGGACCGGGCGAAGAATTTTTCGCGCTGCTCGTTGTCGGTGAGATTAAGCGGCTTGGTCCACTGGCCGCGGCCATCGCCAATCGCCAGGTAGAGATCGGTCGGGCCCATGACGTTCAGGTTTGGCGCGAGTGCGGCCATCGCGGCGACCCGGCCATTGGCGAGCGGGCTGGAGAACCAACCGGAGATGGTCGCCTTCTCCGAAGTGTTGCTGATGACGTCGGTCTTATCGCCGGGCTGGCCGTTCTCGACGACGTAGTCGCGCACGACGGCTTTCTCGGATTTCTCGGGTTTGCGGATGACGTGTTCTTTGCCATCGGCTTCGAGGAGGAGGGCGGGCGGCCAGCTAAAGCTGTTGTAACCGAGATAGCCCTTGTAATCGTAGAAGTGACTTAGTTTCTGGCCGTCGTAGAGAAGGATCCATTGCGGCTCCGAGCTAGCCGGATATTTCTCCGCGACGAAATGCGGCCGGCCGTCGGCGGCGATGTAACCATTGAGGTTCCAAAGGCCGTCGCTCCTCGGCACGGTGTCCTCGTAGGCCATGGCGTGCCCCGCGGCGGAGGCGGCGTTCTGTTCATCCTGGGTGGCGACGTGCTGGGCGACCATCAGTGCCGTGACCTTGGGCGCGCTGGCGCCATCGAGAGTTAGCTGGTCGAGGTTATTCGCGTGCTGGTAAATGCCGCCGCGGCCTTTCCAATCGAGCGCCTCGTCGGCCCGGCTATAAACCAGGTTGACTTTTCCATCGGGTCCGACGGCGGCGAAGTAGGAAGTCATCGGCTGATGCTCGTCGCCAAAATGCTGGGTCCTGGACCAGCTCCCGCCCTCTAGGCAACGGAAGCAGAGGACGCCGTTGGCGTAGCCGTTCGGGCCTTCGAGGAGTTCGTTTTCGTTGATGTATTTCCAGATTGCATAAACCCGGCCCGCGCCATCCACGAGCACGCGACAGGGACCGGCGCTGTCGCCGCTCTCATCGTCGCTCAGGTCCTTCGGATCGCTCCAGGTGGCGCCGCCATCCTTACTCGCGCGGTAGTAGAGAAAGTGCGGCTTACCCGCTCCTTTCGAATCGGTGAAAACGGCGTGGAGAGTGCCATCGGCGCCGGTGGCGATCGCGCAGTAAGTGCTATTCCCAAACTGCGAGAGCTTCACCAGATCAGTCGGCTTGCCGGCGGCCCCGGGGCTGCCGGGATTACTACCGCTGCCCGAGTCGGCCGCGGTGGAGTGGCGGCCGCAGCCGGTCGCGACGAGCGCGAGCAGGAGCACGCTACCAGTGCAGCAGAGTGTGCGCAGGCGCGAAGGAAAAGTCAGAACGGAGCCGGCGGGAGCTAGAGTCATATATATTCGTGGCGGATAAAATGCGGCGCGATCATAGTGCCGAAACCAGGCGCGTCCACCTTTAACGCCGGACGCGAAAAAAGAGGGGCGGATAGGTGCGATTTCCTGACGTAAGTCTGTCCGCGGAGACGCGGATTTCCCGAGAGAGTTGGAAAGGAAAACAGGTCAGCTCCATAATCTCGTCAGTTTCGCAACATCCTAATTAGTCAGCACTCCTGCGAGCTGCGCATCATAGTCACTGTTGCCCGGGCCATTCAAGCCATGCCGGCTGATGTTACTAACGTGACCCAGTCCTAGTTCCCGTCCCAGCCACCCGTTAGGCTCACTCGTTCGCAGCTGCGATTTTGATTTACACGCGGGATGCGTCTGAAGAGGATCGTTGCGCGCAGAGTGCTGGGCACGGCCTAGAGCATCCCTTTGCCTTCGCGCAGCAGAACCTGGAGCACCCTTATGACCATGCTTTCCCGTCGGCCGCACGTTTGTTTCGCGCAACTTGCCTTCGCGCTTCTCGCCGCGATCGGCGCGCAGGCGAGCCCGCTCGTGGTCACAAACACCAACGACAGCGGCGCTGGTTCTTTGCGGCAGGCGATCACGGCGTCGCCCGCGGGCGGTAGCATCGAGTTTAACATCCCGACCACCGATCCGGGCTATGCTCCGCTGACCGGCACGTTCTACATCACACTGTCGGGCGGCGAGCTTGCGATCGGGCGGGATTTGACGATCACCGGGCCGACGAACGCGAAGTTGGAGATCAGCGTTAACGGTTTTGCCCGCGCCTTCAACATCGTCGCCGGGAGCGTCAGCATCTCGAATCTAACGATCGCGAAAGGCAGTGTAGCGGGAGTCGATGGCGCGGACGGAGGGAACCAGACGCCTGCCGTGGCGGGCGGCTCTGGGGAGGGCGGGGGAATTCTAAACAATGGCACGCTCACGCTCAGCAACTGCACCGTGAGCGGAAATTCCTGTTCCGGCGGCCGCGGAGGATCGGGAAATTCAGCTCCGGGGTCGACGTTTAGGAGTGGCGCTGCGGGGGGAGAAGGGATCGGCGCCGGGATCTCGAACAACGGGACGCTGACGATGCGAAATTGCACCGTAACCGGAAACACCGCTGTTGGGGGACCAGGCGGCGCCGGCACCGGTAGTGCGGCTGGTGCAGGCGGATCGGCGAGAGGCAGTGGGGTCGCCAGCAGCGGCGCACTGACGATGACCAATTGCACAATTAATGGGAACAGTGCGAGTGGCGCCAACGGCGCTAACAACTCCGGTAGCGCGGCCCCTGGCGCTGGCGGCTCCGCTACCGGGGGGGGCGTGGCGCCGTCGGGAGCGTCCACCGCGCTGCTTCAGAACACCATCATCGCTGGAAACAGTGTGAGTGCCGGCACCGCCGGGGTGAACCCCAACGTTCCTCCCGCTCCTAACGGCGTCGCCTCCGGGCCTGATGTCGGCGGCACGGTCATGAGCCAGGGGCACAACCTGATCGGCCGGACTGATGGAAGCAACGGATGGAGCGCGTCTGATCTCCTCGGTGGTACGACGGCCGGCACCAGGCTGGATCCCTTACTCGGTCCGCTCCAAGACAATGGCGGGATTGCCTACACTCGGCGCCCGCTGCCAGGAAGTGCGGCGATTGACAGTGGCGACGACGCGGTCACGAGTGCGCCGGCAAACCTGCTCACGGACGAACGCAATTACCCGCGGAAAATCGGCACGCATGTCGATATCGGCGCAGTGGAGACAGGGATCGTGCAGGCTGGTCCCACCTTCACGGTGAGCAACGCTGACAATCACAATGACGGCACCTGCTCGACCGACGATTGCACCCTCCTCGAAGCGCTGAACGCTTCGAACGCGAGTTCCGACGCGAACACGATCAACTTCGCGCCAATTGTCCTCGGCGCCATAGCCCCAGAGCTCTTCACCACCGCCGGGCTGAGCATCACCAACCCGGTCACCATTAACGGGCCGGGCGCCCGAATCCTCGCGATCGACGGGAAAAATCAATCGCGCGGCTTTAACATCGCGGCGGGGGCCACGGTCACTATCTCGGGTCTTACGCTCAAGAACTGCAACAGCGGCTCCGGAGTGAGCGGCGGCGCAATTCAGAACGCGGGCACGTTGACCTTGAGCAATTGCTCCGTCCTGAACAACTCCGGCGGGTCCGGCGGCGGCGTGGCGACTTTCGGCACGCTCACGGTCAACAACTGCAC
>JALYXP010000399.1 GCA_030947045.1 Verrucomicrobiota bacterium
CATCCAGTCGATGCCACGACGAGCGCGGTCTTTGTCGCTACCGATCACGGCGGATATGCTGCGGGGCAAATTCCTCTCCTTTTGACGCCGCGACTCTTTCCCCGAAGCAAACTTTGCGACGAGCAGGTCGGCCAGGCGAGCGACATCGTTGACGGCGGTGTTTACCAGCTTAGGCGAAGGCTTTTGCTGGCCCGGCTGGAGTGGTGGCCGGAGAAGAGTGGTCGCCAGAAAAATTCGTTGAGGAGCCGATTGAGGCCACAGGAAGGTTTTCGCAGTTAAGCTGTCTCCCGATGGCGTTACGGCCGGCTAGGCCAGTCAGCGTAACTCAAACCCGTGCACTTCTGCCGGAATCTTGTGGCCGATCTTGTTCGTGAACGTGCCGATGGAAAACCCGTCGCGCCTCACTTCCGAACCGATCTTTAGATTATTGAACGTGGCGAGATCCGGAAAGGGATCCCGGATGAAGACAATCTCACCTTCTTTCGGTCTGCGCTGACCGGGTTCCAAATTGCGTTCGCATCGCACGAAGATTCCCTCAGGAATGCTAAAAATGACTTTGCCTTTAATCGCCCACGCATTGGTCTTCGAGGAATCGTAAAAGATTCCCGCAGCATTGGGAGGGGTAGCTTCGATTTCGCACGTCGGAGAACTTCCCGGCGTGGGCTCAGCGACCAGATTCGTTGAGCCTTGAAACGCAAGAAAAACGGCAATGCAGATCCGGTAAAGCATCGCCTAAGCTAGATCGATCCAGCCCTCTGCGCGCGCCGAAATTAAGCGTGTCGAGCGATCCCGTGGGGCGATGCTGGTAGCGCTCGTGACTTCGGCCCGTTGGCACGAGATCAGGAACAGGCTCGCTGACACGCTGGACAAGGTCACCGAGGCCGCTACCGCGGTAGCGAGCGGCGGCACGGTAGAATGTCCGACTCTTAAGATCGTCGATGAGATAAATGTCCTTGGTAAGTTATGTTCACCGCCGCACGAGAAAAGCGCAGCCCGAATATGTTACGGACCCGGCGAAGCCGCGGCGCTTATAGGACTACTGCTAAGGGCGAAAGTAATGCTTTTGGCGCGACAATGTGATGTTCTTCGGATTCGTGGGTGAGCCGTCGCTGGCAAAGGCAATGCCAATCGCTAAAGGAGGTAGAGTTCGACCAACCCGATCCCGGTAGTGTTATCCCGCCCGCGGATGATAGCTGTGTAGGGCCCTGGCACGAGCGCCTGCACAATTGCCGATTCGCGGATGTCCTTTGGCGCGATGCCCGTGGCGCTGATCTCAGTCTCTTGCGTGTCGCGCCAGTTGTCGTTGTTAATCACCGCACCGTTGGCGTCGTGCAGCTCGAGCGTTGGATCCTGCAGCGAACCATTCACCGGCAAGGAAGGCCCAAGTCCCCGCACCAGGACGCGCGCGGGCTGCCCGCCGCCGATAATAAAACCGGCGATGATAATGTTGTCCCCGGTCTGCACTGCCCCGCGAGTCGAGATGTTCGCAGTGAGGGCGGCTCCATTCTGGTCGAGATCATAAACCTCCACTAGCCCCTGGCCAGTGCCGCCGCCGTTTCCTTTCAATACTGCCGTGTGCGCCCCAGTCGGAAGCGTGGCGACGATGGCAGATTCAAGATCATTGCTCGGCGGAATGTTCGTCGCGCGGACGGCGGCTTCGTTCTGCTTCCAGTTATCATTCACCACTACCGTTCCGTCCGCCTTATGTAACTCCAGCACGGGATCCGCCAGCGGGCCTGTCACTGGCAGCGATGGCCCAAGGCCGCGAATGATGACGTTCTTCGTCGCGCCGGCGGGACCCGTCACGATAAAGCCGGCGATCAGGATATTGTCGCCGGTGGAGACTTGCAGGCGGGTGGAGATATTCGCGAGGCGTCCGGGCGCGAGGTTCGGCAGTGCCGTCTCCCACACGCCGCGTCCGTAAGTTGCCGCGCGCAGCGTGCCGGCCGTGTAGTTAATCTGCAGATCATTCACAATCGCATTCGGCAGGTGAGTGGAGAACAACTGCCAGTCGCTCATCGACGAGTCTCGATAGTAAACGCCTGCGCTCATCCCGACGAACAGTCCATCATTGGAGCCTTTCTGATAAACGATACTGTGAGCGGCGGTGTTAGGTAAGGAACCGGAGAAATTGGTCCAGGTGGCGCCGCCATTCGTGGTCTGGTAAACGGCCGTGCCGGCGGTTCCCTCGAGTGACACCCACACGCGATTAGCATCTGTGGGATCAATCGCGATACCACTGATTGGGGTGTAGGTAGGGAGGCCGTTGGACATGCTGCTCCAGGTAAGACCATTGTCATTGCTTCGGATGAAACCTGCGCCGCTGGAAGCATAGGGTCGCGAAGCATAGACTACGTTTGAGTCTGATGGCGCTACCTTGATAAAACGGCAGCTGGACCCATCCGTATACGCGGTTGTGCTCTGCCAGGAATCGCCGCCGTCCGGGCTCCGAAAGACATCTGTGTAACCAGCAAATATCACCTTCGGGCTATTCGGATCCAGCGCGAGCGGAGCACCTGGAAACTGAGCGCGTTGGGAAGTAAAAGTTGGTAGAAGGGCAAAATTGGCGCCACCGTCCGTGGATCGAAGGATGCCGCGGGAGTAACTAGTATAAACAATTTTGCTGTTCGTCGGGTCAATGAGCCCGTCGCCGTAGTCCCCAATGCGATCATGTTCCCATTTGCCATTAGCTAGACGGTTGAAGCCGTTGTCCTGCTCTGCGATGTAGATCAAGCCCGGATCCTGATCGGTATTCGCGAAGTGATAGATCTGCGCAATGACCAGGTTTTGGCTCAAGTTAGTCCAATGTGCCCCAGCGTCGGTTGTCTTATGCAATCCGCCATCGGTGCACGCATAAAGCGAGGTTCCGCTGAACTGCAAAGCATGCACGTCTACGTGGGTGACAGTAGCCGTGGGGGTGTAGGGAGCCTCGCTGCCGCGGATCGTGGCCCATGTCGTGCCACCATCCGGCGAACGCGCCGGGATAATGCCACCAATGTAAATGTCAGATGCGTTCGATGGGGAAATTGCAATCGAGTTCGTGTAATAGCCTTGCGATCCGAAGGCTGAAGTGAGTGTGCTATTCGCAGGTAAGGCCGAGAAGGAGCTGCCGCCATCGGTCGAGCGATACAATCCTTTCAGCACGTTCGACGAACTGGCGGCCAGTAGGTAAACGTAGTTACCGTCGGCCTGGGTCACTCCGATAGACGATCGTTCGGCCTCACCCGTCGCCGGTAACCCTGCCGTGATTTGCTCCCAGGCGGAACCGCCATCTGTCGATCGATAGAACCTTCCACCACTTCCCGCCGCATAGACGGTGGAAGGGCTGCCGGGGCGTAGCTGCACGTCATAAAAGGTCACCGAGCCGCCGCTTGCCCCTTGCGGCTTCGATAAGCTCCAGGTCGAACCACCGTCCGAGGTCAGATAGATTCCGGCGGAGGTCGCCGCATACACCTTGCCGGCG
Source organism: Verrucomicrobiota bacterium (assembly GCA_030947045.1). Lineage (GTDB taxonomy): Bacteria > Verrucomicrobiota > Verrucomicrobiia > Chthoniobacterales > UBA10450 > JACCTI01. The sequence continues at coordinate 3,464 of JALYXP010000399.1, forward strand.
ATCGTCGGGTGTGCAGCGAGCTTGTAGATAACGCCGTAATTGGTCGCTCCAAAGACGAGGCCGGTCGGGTTCCATGTGATCGCGCCATCGGTCGACTTATATACGCCGACGCTGGGGGTGGCGCTTCCATCGGCGTCACCCGTCGCCATGTAGATAGTATTCGCATCCTGCGAGTCGAGTTTGATGTCACTAACTCCGAGCACCGGCAGATTGTCCGTGCGCGGCGTCCAAGTCTGCCCGCCATCGGTGCTGGTCCACACCCCGCCGCTCCCGGCGCCCAGGTAAAGCTTGTTCAGATTAGTTGGGTCGGCCGCGATGCAGGCGACTCGCCCCATGCTGGGCTCGTAAGCGGACGGGGAACCAAGATCGACCATGCCTTTCGGTCCGAGTGACTTCCAGTCTGACGACGGAGCAGTCACGGCAGCCCTATCACTCGTCTGCGCTGTTGTGATCGTCGTTTCGGCCACGCCGCCATAACGCGATTTCATCCACCCTACCGGGGGCGCGTCACCGCCTCCGCCTTCTTCCTCCGCAGCAAGAGCCTGTGGGACGGAAGCGACGTGCCGTGCGTGCAACGCAAACACGCTGGCAATTGCCAAGGCTGTTGCCGCCAAAGCCACATCAAAGCGACGCGATAAGATGCACACCATAGGTCCGAGTAAGATCGGAATCGCAACGTTACGTCAAGCTCAGGAACCAGATTAGGCGCCGAACAGGTTGTCTGCACTATTTGTGCAAAATAGTTGAGCTAATTTCCGACCCATTCCGGCATATGAAAGGTAACAAGAGTTGCGTTTACTCGCAGGGATCAAGCCCGACGACGCACAACGACCTGGAAAATTATGGCGACGAAAATCCACTCATCCTCGGAAGCGCACCGTCGTCATAGGCTGATTCGAATCGCAGCTCTGGTGGGGTTGCTGCTGGCGTCCTCTCAGGTCCGCGCCCAGTCCGGTGACGGTTCACTCGACAAGAATCTGATCAATCGCGCGGACTTCCAGGCTTATCCGGTGTTCGGCAACGTCGCGCGGCAGGCCGATGGAAAGGTCATCGAGGCGGGCGACTTTACCGCAGCTGATGGACTCCCGCTGAAAGGGCTCGCCAGGCTTAACCCTGACGGCACCCTCGACCGCACCTTCGACGCTAAGATCGACCAGGTATCCGGAGTGCGTGCGCTTCTCGTGCAACCAGACGGCAAACTCCTTATTGGCGGACTGTTC
>JALYXP010000403.1 GCA_030947045.1 Verrucomicrobiota bacterium
AGATGACCCATTACGTGCCCGGGAAAACCGGCGGCGACGGCATTCATTACAACAGTGAATCCTCCCGCAGCTGGGCCGCACGAATCAACGACAGCCTCGACGCGAAGCTGCGCGGACGCGTCGCGAGCGCTCGTTAGTCTCGTTAGGCAACTGTCCCCGGTTCGGCGATTGCTCGGACCTTGTAGTTGTCGACAAAATCGCGCCGGAACTCGGCGAAATTGCCGTCGTCGATCGCGCGGCGCGTGCGCGTCATCAGCTCGAGATAGAAGTGAAGATTGTGAAGGCTCACCAGGCGCAGGCCAAGAATTTCCTCAGCCTTTAGCAGGTGTCGGATGTAGCCTCTTGAAAACTCCGCGCACGCCATGCACGCGCAGCCTTCTTCGATTGGTCCGGTCTGCATCGTGAACTCGGCGTTCTTGAGGTTGACCGTTCCCGCCGCCGTGAAGGCGGTGCCGTTGCGCGCAAGTCGCGTCGGCAACACGCAATCGAACATATCGACGCCGCGCGCGATAAGCTCGATCATCTGCGGCGGCGTGCCGAGCCCCATCGCATAGCGCGGTTTGTCGGCCGGCAGAAATGGCTCGCTGTTCTCGACTGCGAGCATCATCTCGGGCTCCGGTTCGCCCACGCTGACGCCACCGATGGCATACCCATCGAACCCGATCGCGACCGTCGCCTCGGCGCTCGCGCGGCGGAGATCAGCGAACGTGGCGCCCTGCACGATTCCGAAGACGAGCTGCGTGTTCGCATCGTCATCCCGAGCGCAGTCGAAGGACCCCGCGGCGTCACTGGAAACGTCCGCCGCCGCGGTTACCGCTCGTGCTGCAACGGGGTCCCTCGACTCCGCTACGCTTCGCTCGGGATGACGGCGCAACGATGCTTCCTTGCATCGCTTTGCCCACCGGATCGTCATCTCGAGACTGCGCTCCGCGTATTCGTGCTCGCATGGCCAGGGCGGGCATTCGTCGAGCACCATCGCGATGTCGCTGCCGAGCGTCGCCTGAATTTCCATCGCGATTTCCGGGCTGATAAACGTTGGCGTGCCATCAAGATGATTTTGGAAGCGCACGCCTTCGTCGGAAATCTTGCGCAGCTTCGCGAGCGAGAAGATCTGGTAGCCGCCGCTGTCCGTGAGGATCGGACCGTCCCAATTCATGAAACGATGGAGGCCGCCGAAGTGACGGATTACATCGAGACCCGGACGAACGAAAAGATGGTAGGTGTTGCCGAGAATAATCTGCGCTTGGAGTTCTCGCAGCTCACGCGGGCTGACTGCTTTTACGCTGCCTTGTGTGCCCACCGGCATGAACGCCGGCGTTTCGATGACGCCATGCTGAGTGGTCAGCCGACCACGACGCGCCTTGCTGGCGGGGTCAGTTTTGAGCAGTTCAAACATGCGCGGGAGCGACTGAGCAGTTTAATTCGCTCGCCTGCAAACGATTACTCATTCAAAAACGAAAGACTGAGGAGACCCAAACAATTATGGTAACAAAACGAGCATTCACATTTGTAGCGATCGCGCTTTGGTGCGCGACGCAAACGGCCACCCTGCACGCGCAAAAAGCGAAGGCCGGTGCTGCTGCCGGCGGCGGCGGGGACCATGCCGCGAAGGCAATGCAATTCGCGCAGGCGGGCGCGGTCGATCAGGCGCTGGCCGAGTACGCCGAAGCAATCAAGGCATCGCCGAAAGAAGCGCGGTTGTATAACGACCGCGGCGGCCTTTATCTCGCGATGAAGAAGTTCCCTGAGGCCACCGCTGACTTTTCGAAGGCGGTTGAACTTAGCCCAAAAGAGTATGCCGCTTATTCGAATCGCGGCGCGTCGTTGAACGAGCAGAATCAGCTCGATGCGGCGATGGCGGATCTGAACAAGGCGCTCGAGCTGAAGCCGAACGACCCGAGAACATTGGAACGTCGAGGCCTCGTCTACCACAAGCTGAAGAACTACGACGCCGCCCTTGCCGACTATGACAACGCGCTGACGCAAAATCCCACCAGTACATTGGGTTTGCGTCGCCG
>JALYXP010000452.1 GCA_030947045.1 Verrucomicrobiota bacterium
GGAAAGGTGTCGAATCATCCAGGTTAAGGCGATTCGGGCGGCGGCACGTTTCTCGTATTTGTTGTTTCTCCTAGCGTGCGCTGCCCGGATCTTTTTTGTACCGGTGCAGCGTTTCCCAACGCTGAACTCTCGGAGTTTCTCACTCCATTCCGCTTTTTAACTCTAGCGCATTGCTTTCGCGCGAGGGCTGAACAGCTTTCGTGATGTCTTCTTTCGATCCGATCGCCGCAGCCTTGGCAGAAGACGTCGGTCCTGGTGACTTGACGAGCGAGTTTTTTGTCGCGCCGGGCTTGCAGGCTCTCGGTCGCATCGTGGCCCGAGAGCGAGCTGTCGTTGCCGGGACCGAGACGGCGGCGGAAGTGTTCCGTCGCGTCGATTCGAAGTTGCAGGTGGCGATTTTACAACCGGACGGTGCCGCGTTGATGGGAGGCGAGACGATTCTCGAGATCCGCGGATCAGCGCGCTCGATCCTAACGGCGGAGCGGGTGGCGTTGAATTTCCTGCAACGTCTCAGCGGCGTCGCGACGTTGACGCGGGAGTTCGTCGACGCGGGGGGCAAGGCGAAAGCGAAGATCCTCGATACGCGCAAAACGACTCCCGGTTTACGCGCGCTCGAGAAAGCGGCGGTGGTCGCCGGCGGCGGCGCAAATCACCGCATCGGGCTCTACGACATGGTGCTGGTGAAAGACAACCATCTCATGGCGAACTCGGACGATGCTGCACTCGCAGCGGCAATCGAGCGGGTGCGCCGCGAGCGGCCGGACGTGCGGGTGGAAGTGGAAGCCGATCGTCTGGAACAGGTGCGGGCCTTTCTTCGCGTCGCTGGCATCGACGTCATCCTGCTCGATAACATGAAGCCAACCGAGATGCGCGAGGCGGTGGCACTGGGAAAAGGGAAGACGATTCAGTTCGAAGCGAGTGGCGGTGTGAATTTGAAAAATATCCGGCAGATCGCCGCGACTGGAGTCGACTTCGTATCGGTCGGCGCGCTGACGCACTCGGCGCGCGCGATCGATTTGTCACTGGACTTAACGCATGTCGCCGGCTGAGCGCCTCGACGTTGAGAGATTGCGACGAGCGCTCGGCGGGCAGCGAATCGGTCACCGGATCGAGGTGCTGGAGGAGACAACCTCGACGAATGATGTCGTCGCGGAGATGGCATCGACGAGTGCGGAAGGGCTCGTCGTTTTTGCCGAACAGCAGACCGCTGGACGCGGTCAATACGGTCGACGGTGGGAATCCGCGAAGGGCAAAGGTATTTGGTTTTCCGTCCTGCTGCGGCCCGAAATCGCGGTCGCTGAATCGAGTCGAATCACTGATTTTCTGGCACGAGCAGTCGCTGTGACAATCGCTGCCGAACTTCAGCTTGCACCGTCAATCAAGCCGCCAAACGACATATACATCGAAGAAAAAAAGGTCGCGGGCGTGCTTGTCGAAATGCGGGTCGAGCCGACGGGTGGTTACTGTGCGGTCGCAGGCATTGGCATCAACGCGAACCAGCAACTCGCTGACTTTCCGGCTGAGCTGCAAACGACCGCGACATCATTAGCGCTCGCGATGGGAGACGACGTCGATCGGACAGAGTTCGCAATCGCGCTTTTGCGAGAAATGGAAACGCGCTACGCCGCGGATCAGCTGTAGCTCTGGAAGGCGCGAAGTTTTTCGAGCGCGCGGCCATTGTCGATCTGCTCGCGCGCAAGCAAAATGCCGTCGCCCATGTCGTGAACCACGCCGGCCACGACAAAGCCGGCCGCGGCGTTCACGAGCGCGAGATCGCGCTTCGCGCCGTGCACCTCGCCAGACAAAATGCCGGTGAGCGTTTGCGCGTTTTCGGCTGCTTCGCCGCCGTGCAATTCCTCCAGCGATGCTTCGGCTATTCCGAGCCACCGGCAATCGAGAACCGCGGAAGTCACTCTCCCGGCGCCTAGTTCCGCCAGCGTCGTCACACCGCTCGTCGAGACGTTGTCGAACCCGGTGCTGTCCTCGACCAGACCATGGACCGCCCACGCCCGCTCGCGCCCGAGTCGACGCAAGACTTCCGCGAAGACGGTCGTGAGGCGAGGGAGGTAAACACCGATCAGCTGACGCGGCGGCCGCGCCGGATTCAGAAGCGGCCCGAGCAAATTGAAAACGGTCCGCTGCTTCGCTTGCGCGAGCTGAGTTCGCATTTCCGCCAGCGCGCGGAACGCCGGATGATAATGCCGGGCGTAGATGAACCCGAGCCCGAGCCGTTTAACGCACTCGTTTAAATCCTCCGGGCTCCACTCCAGCTTAATTCCGAGCGCCTCGAGAACATCGGCGCTGCCGCAGCACGAGGTGACACTTCGGTTCCCGTGCTTCACCACCACGACGCCAGCGGAAGCGAGGATGAACATGATCGTCGTTGAGACGTTAAAGATATTCAGGCCGGCGCCGCCCGTGCCGCAGACGTCGAGCATCGGGCCAGGCAGATTCGCCGGATCAATCATCGGATTGATCGCGCGCTCGATCAGGCGATCGACGAAGGCTGCGATCTCTTCGGCCGTCTCGCCTTTCTCGTGCAGCTTCGTCAGGAACGCCGCTTTTTCATCAGCGGCGATGCGTTCTGAGAGCAGCAGCGTTACCGCGTAGGCGACATCGTTGCTGTTCAGGTCACTGCCAGTCGCGAGCTTCGCGAGGAGCGGTGT
>JALYXP010000474.1 GCA_030947045.1 Verrucomicrobiota bacterium
CGGTCGCGCGCGGGCGATGCATCACGCCTTTCGGGACTACGAACGCCTTGCCCGGCGTGAGATCGACGGTGCGATCTTCGAGATCGATCAGGAACCGACCGCTCACCACGTAGAAGAACTCGTCTTCGTTCTCGTGCTTGTGCCAGTGGTATTCGCCTTGCACCACGCCGAGCCGCACAACCGACTCGTCGACCCGGCAGAGCGTCTGGTTGTACCACTGGTCCTGGCAGGCGTCGACGAGGCCGGCGACGTCGATGATCTCCAGCGGTTCGTGTAACACATTCAAGCGCGTGTTGTAAGAGAACCCAGCAGGTGACCGATCGTTCGCGTTGCTCATGCTGCAAACGTGAACAGCGAACCCACCGTCAAGCAACTCCGCGGAAATTTACTCGCGGTGTTTTACGCTGCCGGCGCCGCTGATCTCTTTTTTTATCGTAGGGTTGCCGGTATAGGTCACTCGACCCGCGCCGGAGATGTCCACCTGAAGCGCATCCGTCACATTCACGTCCGCCCGCCCGGCGCCGGCGATGGTCAGATCCATCGCGCGCGTCACCAATGACTCCGCATCGAGCCGGCTCGCGCCATTCATCTCTGCCTGGAGTGCGTTGACCGTCCCGCTGAGCGCGACGCGCGTTGCGCCATTCGCCTCGAGGTAGAACTCCGTGCCGGTCATGCCGGAGACATACAGCCGCACCGCGCCATTTAATCCCGCACGAGTGAGTTGCGGGCTGCTTATCTTCACCTTGATGCCGCGAGTCGCTCGCAATGGCTTCTGCCACTCGATCAACAACTGGTCGCCGGACACGCGCGCGTGCACGTATTCCATCAGGTTCGAGTCGGTCGTAATGCTGAACGCCGGAGCTCCAGGCGTCCACGTTACTTCCATGGCGCCATCCGCCTGGAGGCGTTTGAAATCCGGGATCTGGCGGCTCTCGGAAGTGATATTGCCGTTGCCCTGCAGGCCGACGTAATGACAGCTGTTCATCAGCAGCATCAGGAGCGCGAAGGCCGCGAGAGTGGCGAGTTTCAAGGCGAGGAGCGGTCGGATCGGGATCGTGTTCATGGCTTGCAAGAGTGAGATGCAGGCTCGGGGGCGTTTGGATTCAGAAAAAATGGAGCGGCCGGAGCCTGACCGGGGTGCCCGCTGAGCTCTCGGGTGGTCCGTTTGCACCAATCTGGCGCGCTGGTACGCGTAGGGCTGCGGCGTTTAAGCTTGGCGATGTGCGCCGTCCAGTACACCGTCCCCACCTGTGAAAATTTTAACGCGCGGAATCGGATGCGCAGCTCTCCTCCTGTTCCCCACATCTATTGTCTACGCCGGTCATCCTGCACCGGGCGTCCAGGTCACCGTTAACAAGGGCGGCACAGCGGTCTTCAGAACCGTCACCGACGCGACCGGCCAATTCACCACGGGCGACCTCGAGCCGGGCGAATATCAAATCGATGTCCGCGGGGTTAAGGTAGTTCCGCCCGTCCGCTACTTCCTCGTGCTATCTGGCGCGCGACCGCTCGGCCAGACGTTGACGAACGCCGGCGGCGATTTGGCGATGCAGGCGCAGGTCAGGCGCCTCACCAGCATCCGGGGGCAAGTCTCGGCCAGCCGTATCATTGTCCTGCCGGGCTTGAATCAGCCGACAAATGCAACATCTGCCGGCGCCGCGACGCCTGCTTCCCTGAATAATGTGCGACCGGTGGCGATGACTGCCGCGGCGGATCAAAGGCCATCCGCAGTCGGCGCAGGAACGCAGGGGCGCTCGCCCTCAACAGCGACGACATCCAATTCCGCGACGTCAGTCGGTCGTTCAGCAGCCGCCGCAGCTCCTTCGAATACGCCGCGGTCGGCGGTCGCGGTCGCATCGTCTTCCGCCCACCCGACCGCAGCGTCGCCGACAGCACCTGCCGCTAGCGCATCGACTGCAGCAACGCCGGTCACAGGATCGAAAATTATCGGAGGCAAACGCTACATCTGGGTTCCGTCAGCACCGGGGAGCAAGCTCGGCCATTGGGTACCGGAAACGCCACAACCTGCGGTCAGCAACGCGACGAAACCTGCGGGCGCGGCAGCTCCACTTAGTGGGCAAGCCGGGCGATAACTTCCGTCCCGCGTGACGTTTCCGCTTCCAATGTCGGCACACCACCGGCTATAACGACTGCGTTGTGAAGCGGTTTAGATTGTTTGCTCTTTTTGGGTTGTGCGCCTTCGCGTCCGCTCATGCCGCGTCCGTCCATCCATTCCCGAATTATGGCCCGACAGTAGCCGGCAATCGCGCGGTGCTCCGCGCAGGCCTCGCCTCGGCCCCGGCAAACGCGCCGCTAGTCGTGAAGCGAGCGATATGGGCCGCAAACCAACTGCGCTTGAAGCCGTATCGCTACGGCGGCGGCCATCGTTCCTTTACCGACTCGGCTTACGATTGTTCCGGCACCGTTTCCTACGCGCTGGGTGGCGCTGGCCTGGTGTCGTCGCCTATGAGCTCGTCGGATTTTCGCCGCTTTGGTGCCCGCGGCGCCGGCAAGTGGATCACCGTCTACGCGCGCAATGGCCACACCTTCGCGATCATCGCAGGGCTGCGGCTGGACACGACGGCCTGGAACACAATGCGACGCGATCGCACCTGGGCGCCGCGCTGGCAGTCGACGGATCGGCAGCCCCATGGTTTCGACGCGCGGCATCCGGCCGGGCTATAGCTCGTTAGGCGGCACGCGCGGCGGGCGGCTGCGAAATGCGGGACGTCGAGCTTGCAGTGGCACATCCGATGCTCATACTTGGATTCCGATGGTTCGTGCGAATTGTCGGGAGCGCTTTACGGCCTCGGATTTTGATTTCGTCGTGCGCACTTTGGCGCGATCGGAAACCGATCACGTCTCGTTGATCGACCTTCTCGCCGACTGCGCGACGCGCGACTCGGTGCTCGATAACCCAAGGCTAATCGACGCAATTTTGTCGAACGCGGGCCAGCTCGCCATCTCGCCACAGTTCTACTTTTATGTCCTCGCACGGCATGTCCTGCGGCAGGCGGGCATCAATGATCGGAAACTGTGCGATTACGTCGCGTCACTGCTTGAGACGTTCTCGCGGATTAACGGCATGCAAGCGCCGCACCTCGCGGACGAACGCGGTCGCCAATACATTACCGACATGCTGATCGCGCTCACCCGCGCGACGGCCGAGCAGGCGTTTCTGTTGCGCGCGCATGTTGGTAATTATTCGCTCTTCATCAGCGGAATCTTTCACGAGAACACCCACCGGCGCAGTCTGCGGGGTGCACCTGACTTGAAATTCTACGAGCAGATCGGGCGGACGAATTATCAGCTCGTGGCTTCGCACGCGACCGCCCGCCGCTGCGAGCTGAACGACGTGTATGAAGAGCTGGCGGAACGCTTCCGCGCCGTGCGACTCGCGCTGAACCAGCTCTCAGATCAGTTGCTTAACCTCGATGACAACTTTCATGCGCCTCATCCTTTTTGAGGCTCGCGGATCGAGCGCTAGGATTTGAGCTGTGATTATGAACGAGACGCTCTTCAGCCAGATCCAGCGGTTGTTTGAGCGCACCTACGCGCAGGTCGGGATCAATCTCGAGGATTGCCTGATCGATCAAACCCGTTGTGCGCAGCTGACGAAAGCAGCGGGAGCTTCCGCCCGGGAGTTGAGCGAGCTTGCGCGCACGTTTCTGCGCCGCGCCGACGACCAGCTTTACGTGGGCATCTACTATTCGCGCTGGCTCATCCAACAGTTGGAGCGACACGATCCGCGGAGCGGGGTAAACGACGCCAATATTCGGTCGCTGATCGCGTTCGTGGAGGAGATCAATCACGCGCTCCATGCCGCCTTGCAGTTCAAGCAAGGGCAACGCGAAATCGCCTCGGAAGATTATGCGCGCAACCTGGAGCTGCAGGCGCAGGTGGATACTTATCTTGTCCTGTTGCTGTTCGTCGCGTTCTTCCGAAAGACGCAAAAGGTCTCACGCACGGATCGGCGCTGGTTGCGTTTCCACCTCTTCGCGTCGCAGAACCCGGGGGCGTTTCGCGATGTCAATCTGCGTGGCCGTTATCTGGAGACGACGGAGCTCGCTTCCAGCTACACGAGCTATCTCGACACACTCAACGGCATGCGCCGGCTCGAGGAAATCCGGATGTTCCGCTCGCTCGACTACGGCGCAAAAAAGGTGCGCGTGCTGGCATTGATGAATGGCGGCGAACCTGACCACGAGCCGCAAATCTAATGACGCGGCGTTGCAGATCGTCGTCGTCATCCTGAGCGGAGCGGAGTCGAAGGATCTCGCGTATGAATGCACGCTCTCGCTGACTCGTGTATCACAAACTCCGTAGGCGAGATCCCACGGCCGTCTGCGCGGCTCGGGATGACGTGCTGCTGTCATTGGTCGCTTTTGAGCTTCATCTTGTCGACCGGGCTCTCGCCTTCACTCGAGACGACCGGATTAGCTACGCGTTGCGGTCAAGTAGCTGAAATCTGCGATTTCTTTCTATCTGTTGTGCGTTTCGGTTTGTGATCGGAGCGCGGCTTCGCTACTAATCCCGCAATGTTCAGTCTCACGATGCTCGGCAGCGGCAGCTCGGGAAATGCCGCCCTCATCGCGACCGACCATTGCCGGTTGCTCGTCGATGGCGGTCTCAGCGCGCGCCAACTCGTTACGCGACTCGAACTCTGCGGCGTCGCGCCGGAACAGCTGGATGGCGTGCTTCTCACGCACGAGCACGGCGATCACGTCTGCGGGCTCGAGGTGCTTTGCCGGAAGTTCGACGTGCCGATTTACTGCAACGCACTTACCGCCGAGGCGATCCGGTGCGGCTCACTAAGCGAACACCGGAATTGGCGCATCTTTCGCACCGGCGCCGAGTTTTCGATTTGCGACATTACGGTGCAGACATTCCCGGTTCCGCACGATGCGGTGGAGCCGGTCGGCTACGCCTTTCACGCCGGCCGCTGCGGGCTTGGGTTCATCACCGATCTCGGCTATGCGACCAAGATGCTGGTCGAACGGCTGCGCGAAGTGCACACGCTCGTCATCGAGACGAACCACGACGAGAAGCTGCTCCAGGCTTGTCAATTCCGTCCCTGGCCGGTGAAGCAACGGATCATGTCGCGCCACGGACATCTCTCGAACGCCGCCGCGGCCGCGGTGGTCGAGCAATTACTGCCGGGCAAAATCGAGCGCGTCGTGCTCGGACATCTCAGTCGCGATTGTAATACACCGGACCTTGCGAAAGGCGCGGTGCAGGCGCTGCTAACGAAGTGCGGGCGCGATCACGTGGAAGTTTATTGCGCAGGGCAACGCGAAATCAGTAGCCGTTTCCGTATCGGCGACACGCAGAGCGGCGCGTTCCAGCCGACCTTCGATCAGTTGTTTTTCCCGACTCCGCGCGTCGCCGAAGCTCTCTCCTAGTGGTCGGCGAAGGGGCGATCCGCTCGCCGACGAAGCGATCGTTGAGATCGTCAACGCGGCAGCCGCGACGCGCATGTCAACGGCCGTTCCCGAGGCGGTCGCAATCGACGAGCGACGCGAATAGTTTCACGAGCATTCGCCGGATTGCCATCGGGTCTTTGTGCTGACGGTGATGATCGCGTTGCAGGCTGGCTAAGCGTGCTTTCTTTCATCACGCGCTGCGCTTATGCGGGCACTGCGGAGGTGAGCGTCTACGTGCATCCCGTTTTCAAGCGACACACGGCGTCGGCGGCAGAGTCTTACGTAATGCGGCCAAAGAGGCGCCGCTTTTGCAGTTGACTGCGCTGATGGGCCTGATCTTCGGGCACAATAAACAAGTTTGCAGCTGTTCGAGGGTTGTGGCTTTGAGCGCTGGGCTTTGTTACCGCGCGTCGCGCGACTCGATGGTGTCGACCGGGACATCATCATCATCGTCGGCCAGCATATCGCGGGTTAATTCGCCGCAGGCTCTGTTCCGTCATCCTGAGCCGCGAAGACGGTCGAAGGATCTCTCAATTACAGTGCGATTTGGTAAATTCCCGAAAAGTGGCGGACTGCAATTCACGCGCTCTCAATTTTGCGTGACACAAGCTTCGTCGGCGAGGTCCCTCGACTTCGCTCGGGATGACAGTTGCGATGGTGCGGCGCTACTCCTCGTCACCGATAACGAGATGAATCACGCCCGCTGGATTCGAAATCCAGAAGCCGTCGAAGTCCTCGCGCAGCTGCTCGACTTCGTCACGTCGGGGCACGCCGTTGATCTTTAAGTACGCCGCGGCGGCTTCGGTATCGTTTGTCTCCAGCTCGAGCCAGATATCCGGTTGGCTCAGGTTCGGCACGAGATCGACCCAGAGACGATTCGGACCGAACTGAAAGATGTAGCCGTCCTCTTCCTCTTCGATCACCGGCAATCCGAGCGTGTCGCGGTAAAAAGCCACCGTCGCCTCATACGTGTGCGCAGGACATTTGATCGCGATGTTCGCGCCGCCCGAAAACTGCGGGCCGTTGACATTGGCTACCATGATGAGGATTTTCGATTCGCGATTTCGGAATGCTCAGGCTTTTGACAGCATTCGTTAGGCGAAAGCGCACCGCTCAACCGCCTGCGGACCCTTCGCCGCCGGGCTCTGTCATCGCGACCGGATTGAGAGCGGCGTCGAGCTCAGCGGCTGGCAACACGTTTTTCTCGCGGCAAATTTCGCGCACTGTGCGGCCCGTCTTCGCGCTTTCCTTCGCGATTTCCGCGGCGCGATCGTAACCGATCTTCGGGGCGAGGCTCGTGACCATTGCCATCGAAAGTTCGACCAGCTCGCGGCAACGCTCTTCATTCGCGACTATCCCGAGCACGCACTTCTCGGTGAAGATTTCGCAGGCGTTTCCGAGCAGCCGGATGCTCTCCAGAATGTTGTGCGCCATGACCGGCATCATCACGTTCAGGTCGAAATTCCCGTTCGCGCCTGCCCAGGTGATGCAGGTGTCGTTCCCGATCACTTGCGAGCAGACCATCATCATCGCTTCGCACATCACGGGGTTCACCTTACCGGGCATGATCGAGCTGCCGGGCTGCGTCGCTGGTAATTGGATTTCGCCAATGCCGCAGCGCGGACCGCTACTCAGCCAGCGGATATCGTTTGCGATCTTGAACAAACTTACCGCGATCGTTTTGAGGTGCCCGCTCGCTTCCACCACCGCGTCTTTGCTGCCCTGCGCTTCGAAATGGTTGGTCGCCTCGCGGAACTCGATGCCCGTGCGTTGTTGTAAATGCCGCATGACCTTCGCCGGAAAATCCTGGTGGCGATTCAGCCCTGTCCCGACCGCAGTGCCGCCGAGCGGCAATTCGCGCAGGACCTCGATCGCGCGCTGCGTCCGCTCACACGCGTAGGTGATCTGCTGCGCGTAACCCCCGAATTCCTGGCCGAGGCGCACTGGTGTCGCGTCCATCAAATGCGTGCGACCGATCTTGATGATGTCCCAGAATTCCTTCGCTTTGCCCTCGAGCGCGGCCTGCAGCTTCTCGAGCTCGGGCAGCAGACAATTCTTTAGCTGCTCGGCTGCGCTGATGTGAATCGCCGTCGGGATCACGTCATTGCTCGACTGCCCCATGTTGACGTGATCGTTCGGGTGCACAGGATCACGCGCGCCGATTGGCTGACCGGCAAGCTGGCAACAGCGATTCGAGATTACCTCGTTGCCATTAGTGTTCGTGCTCGTGCCGGAGCCGGTCTGGAAAATATCGAGCGGGAAATGCTCGTCGAGCTTGCCCTCTGCAACTTCCTCAGCGGCCTGCACGATCAACGCCGTCCGATGCGCATCGAGCAACCCAAGATCGTGGTTTGCCTGCGCGGCGCCCCATTTGATCAGACCGAGCGCGCGGATAAAAGGCCGCGAAAAGCGGTAGCCGCTAACCGGAAAATTAAGAACCGCGCGCTGCGTTGACGCGCCGTAAAGGGCCGACTCGGGGACGGACATTTCGCCCATCGAGTCCTTCTCGATGCGAAACGCGCCGAGTGTCATGCCGAGTGATTAGCGTGCGCGACGGCTGGCTGACGGACTGTCTCGCTGTGGCCGTTCCGGCCGTGCGCTTTCTCAAACACCGTGATGAACATCGGCGGGATGTTCTGCAGGAAATACTCCGACTCCGCATGCTGGAAGTGCGTCGCATGCTGCCGCAGCTCGTTCGTCACCTGATAGATAATGAATGCGCCGCCCGGCATGATCGCGTCGTAGGTTTTCTGGAGCAGCAGGCGCTTCTTTTCGAGGTCGAGAATGCTGAACGGAATCCCGGAGACGACGTAGTCGCAGCTTGGGATCCCAAGGCGCTCCATCGCAACCGGCAACTCAGCGGCGTTCCCGTGGATCACGTGGACGCGGGGATCGTTTGCGAATTGCCGCTCGAGGTCGCGCGAAAGATCGGGATCGAGTTCAAATAAGAGCAGCTGCGAATCGGCACTCATCCGGCTCGCGATCTCCCGCGAGTGAACGCCTTCACCGGGACCGTACTCCGCGATGACGCGCGGCTCGGAGAAGTCCATCTTGGTGGCGACGCGGTTCACGAGCGCTTTCGAGCTGGGGATTATGGAGGCGACCTGAAAGGGCCGCTGCAGAAATCTCTTGAAAAACAGGACGCTCATGGAGGTGGGATGTTCGGCTGCTGGTCTGGTATTGTCCAGTCGCGATGTGCCGCAGAACGGTGACGCGGTAGCTGTCCTGAATCGCGCAAAGAGCGGTCCGCGAGCGTTTTTCATTTCGCGGAAAAACGCCGTGCCACACAACAAAGGTTGACATCCTCCATAAATTTTATAACGCTTTCTCCTACAAAAAGGCTTGCTCCCGCAGGAGCGAGTTGCTGAATCTCTCCCATGCACAACCTCCTCACGGTCAAGGAAACGGCCAAATATCTACGGATCCCGTTGCCGACCGTGTATTATCTCGTGCAGCGCGGGCAGCTCCCCGCGATCCAGATCGGCGGGCGCTGGCGCATCAAGAAAAACGCGCTCGACAAGGACGTGCTGAAGGAAGAGAAGTCGGGGCAACCGACTGTGCTCGTGGTAGATGACGACGAGAGCCTGCAGAGTTTATTTAAGATTTTCCTGAAGAAAATTGGCTTCAGCCGAGTGGTCGTCGGCACGGTGAAAGAAGCGCTCGCGGCGCTCGAAAAGCAGCACTTCGATCTTCTGTTTCTCGATCTCAAATTGCCGGATGGCCCTGCCGATGATGTGTACCAGGCCGCCAAGGAGAAAGATCCGGAATTGCCGATCGTGATCATCACCGGCTATCCCGACAGCGAGATGCTGGATCGAATCCTGGAGCGCGGACCGGTCACAGTCCTGAAGAAGCCGCTCCAAGTGGAGCAGCTACAGCAGACTGTCCGAATCCTCGGTCATAAAGAAGCCGTTAAGCTGGCGGCGTAGCTCTCCTGTTGCGCCATTTGTTGGGGAACGGCTTGAGTG
>JALYXP010000007.1 GCA_030947045.1 Verrucomicrobiota bacterium
TTGCAGCTTTGCGCGCGCGCCGGCTGTAAACCGAGATCGGAATGATGCAGGTCGGGAACAATACCAGCGTCACGAGCGTGAACTTCCAATCGAGATAGAGAAGCACGCTGACGCCGCCGATGATCGCGATCGGTTGCTTGAACAGGTCGCTGCTGATGCTGGAGAGCGCGACTTGCATCATCCGGGTGTCGTTCGTGATGCGCGACATAAGGAAGCCGGATCGCATCTTGTTAAAGAAGTCCATCGAATGCCCGAGGATGCGATCGAAGAGCTGGGTGCGAATGTCCGTGAGCGCTCTCATGCTCACCCAAGTCATGTAGTAAGTGTTTAGATACGACGCGACGCTACGCGTGGTCATCACTGCCGGGATCGCCAGGCAGAGCAGGATCATGTTCGTCGTCATCTTCGGGGCGCTGTCGTACTGCTGCGGATGCGCCATCAGGTCCTGGGTGTTGAACGTGCCGCCTTGAAAGACGACCGCCATTACCCGGCCGAGGACGATCGGCAGGACGGAGTTAATCGCGCCGTAGAGAAAGCCGAAGGCAAGACCAATAATAAAACGCCATTTGTATGGCTTTACGTAGGCAAACAGCCGGCGATACGGGCCGGAGCCGGCCTTGATCGTCCCCCAGAGGGAGCGCTTCACGTTTGGTGGTTGGAGTCCAGTCAGGCCCGTCATAACGAAGACGCGGTTTAAGGCACCGCGAGCAGGCTTTTCATAGCATCGATCACTTGTTCAGTCGAGAGACGGTTCATCGGCACGGCCTTCTGTTTCCGGGTGAATTCCGTGACGGGAAAGTCGTTTCCCGCCTGGAGGATGACGGCTGGCGTGAAGCGCGGCGCCCAATGAAGCGGGTTGGTGGGACCGAAGAGCGCGACCTGCGGCGTCTGGGTTGCAGCCGCAAGGTGCATCGGTGCCGAATCAACGGTCGTGAGCATTCGAGCCCGCTTGATCAGGGCCGCTAGAGTCAGCAAATCCACCTGACCGGACAGATCGAGAAAGCGGTGCCGGCAATGAGCGCGGATCTCGGCGATGTGCGCCTGTTCCAAGGGCGATCTCGCGCCAGTAATCACACACTGAATATCGTATTCCGCCGCGCGTTTGATGATGGCGGCCCAGCGCTCCGCTTCCCAGAATTTCTCCAGTCGCGCCGAGCCAGGGTGAAGGATGAGGAATTCACCCGGAACCAAGCCGGCGTTCGCCAGGATCCGGTCGGCGTCCGCGAGCGCAGCATCCGGAAGCATAAGGCGCAGCGTCTTCGAAGCGTTCTCAAGGTGTAGCGGCTTGAGCAACGCGAGATGGTAATCAACGGTGTGCATCTCGCCGATCGGGAGGTCAATGAGCTTGTTATAAGCGGCAGAGCGCATCTGCACGCGGAACCGTGGATGATCGGCGACGACACGGCTACGCGCTCGCGACAGCATCGTCACGAACGCGGACCGGTCCGTGCGCGTGAAGTCAAAGCAGTAATCGTAGCGGCGCCGCGCGACCCGAAACCACGCGGCTGCGTCGCTGATTTTGCCACGGGCAACGATTGTTCTGTCGATATCCGAGATTGCGGGAAGCAGCTCCCGCGATCCCGCCGCAACCGCGAGCGTGATCGTAGCGTCCGGAAATTTCGCCCGCACGGCAGCAATCGCAGGCGTCGTCAGGATCAAGTCGCCAATCCGCTTGAGCTGAATCAGGAGAATATTCACGCGCGAATGGGCAGCAGCGATCGGCGGGAACGACGGCGGCGTACCGCCTACTGCTTCATTAACATCGCGCGCTCGTACCCTTCCAGCAGCCGCGCGCGAAAGTGATCCCAGGTGAAATTTTCGACGACGCGTTCCCGGGCGGCGAGGCTCATCCGCGCGACAACATCCGGATTGTTATAGAGATACAAGATCGCCTCGGCGAGCTCGTCGACGCGACCAGGCGTGATGATGATTCCTTCGACTCCGTCCGTCACCACATCGCCCGCTTCGCGCGTCGTGATCTGTGGTAATCCACAGGCGGCCGCTTCATAGGTGACTTTCGCGCTCCCTTCACACTGCGACGGGAAGACGTGAATTGTTCCCTGGCTGAGATAGTTCTCCACGTCCTTGGCAAACCCGACCACGCGGATGTTATCGCGCCAGAACTTCTGCAAATGCGGCTTCGCCTCCGCGTGCACGGAACCAACGAGCCATAACTCGGCGTCTTTCAAGTCGAGGCGGTGCCACGCCTCGAGCAGGTGATGAATCCCTTTCCGCTCGATCAACGCGCCTGAGAAGACCGCGCGGAACACCGGCGGACGCACGCCCGGTCGGAAGCGCGCCACATCCACGCCGCGCGGCAGGTAAAACAGCTTCTCGTCCGGGAATCCCTGCACGCGGAATGTGTCCGCGGCTTTCTCCGAGAGCACGATCAGCACATCGGCCAGATCATATTCCTCAATAAACCGCTCGCGGTTCAGCAGCAGCCGCTCTTTCCAATCGCGGCTCTTCGTTTTCGCCACCGCGGCGGGCGGGCGGACCGTCTTGCCGCGATCACGATGCCACGTCGGAATCTCGACGAGCGATGGAATGCCCATGCGTTTCGCGGTTCGCAGCGATTCCAGGCAATCGCCGGACCAACTGTGGAACAGGTCGTAACGGCCCGTCGCCAGCTGACGCGACGCTATCCAATCGAGATACTTCTTCTTCGCGCCGTAATAATAGGGCCGGTCGATGAACGAGATCAGCCGGACAGGGTGCCAGCGGAGCGAGTGAATGTAGCGGCTGGGAATCTCCTTTTGTCGGTTGTCGTAGGCGACCGCTTTCCCGAGAAAGCCGCCGTGGTAACTCGCCCGCAAGGTCTCGAAGGCATCGGTGTCCAACCCCGATCCACCGATGCGCGCGAAGATCGAGTAGAGCAGGCTCTTCGGCAGCACGTGCGGCTCGGGATGGTCGAGCGCCGCGACGGGCGGAGCGTTTAAGGTTTCACCGAGCATTGGCATCGAAGTATTGTGGCGTTTCCGCTCAGCGTAAAGTTCCACTCCGCCTGAGCTGCCCCGTCATCCTGTGCCAGACAATCATCTTAAGATCGCGTTCGTCCGCCGCGGATTTTCGCGCAGCGGCGGCGCGGAAGCGTATCTGAAACGCCTCGCCCGCGGCCTGATGGAAGCTGGCCACGAAGCTCAGCTCTGCACGACGAGCGAATGGCCGGCTGACGAATGGCCGTTTGGTGAGCTCACTCACTTACGCGGCAAAACGCCGCGCGTTTTTGCCGACGAGGTCGAAAGGATCCGACGCATGGCAACCGGCACGACGATGATGAGCCTGGAACGGGTCTGGAGCTGCGATGTGTATCGCGCCGGTGATGGTGTTCATGCGGCTTGGTCGCGTCGACGCGCGGAACAGCGTGGCTTCTGGACAGGCTTAACGAGTGGTTTGAATCGCAAACACGCCGCGATCATTCGGCTCGAAGAATCTCTTTTCGCGGAGGGCCGCGCCGGCCGGGTAATCGCTAACTCGCAGATGGTGAAAGAAGAAATCACTCAGTATTACCGCTATCCCGCAGAACGTATCGATGTGGTGCCGAACGGGGTGCCCTTGGCGCAGTTCGCACCGATTGCTGAGCAGCGCGCAAGTGCGAGGAAGTCCTTTGCGCTCGCGTCCGAAGACGTTGCGCTGCTGTTTGTCGGATCCGGCTGGGAAAGGAAAGGGCTCGCGACAGCGATCCGGGCGGTCGAAAAACTGAACCAGCCGAAGCTGAAGCTTCTCGTCGCCGGACGCGGAAAAGCGCGGAAGTATCGATCCGCCAGCGTGCAGATCACGGGCGAGATTGCCGACGTCACCGCGCTCTATCAGGCGAGCGACATCTTCATTCTGCCGACGTTATACGACCCGTTTTCGAACGCCTGCTTAGAGGCTCTCGCGTCGGGGCTGCCGGTCATTACAACGTCGAGCAATGGCTTCGCCGAAGTGATCGATGAGGGCGTTCACGGC
>JALYXP010000043.1 GCA_030947045.1 Verrucomicrobiota bacterium
CAACAGGTGATCGGCACCTACGGGATCGCGCTGGTCCATCGAGACATTCCGGATTTCCTCGTTGGGGCGCGCCGCGGCAGTCCGCTCGTTCTCGGCGTCGGCAAAGACGAGAACTTCCTCGCCAGTGATGTCAGCGCGATCGTCGCGTACACGCGCGACGCCGTCTACCTGAACGACTTCGATGTTGTCGCTGTCGAGCGCGATAATTTCGAGATCAGCTCCGTCGCCGGCGAGCGCGGCAGTTACGAAGTCAGCAAAGTCGAGTTCACCGACGAAGACATCAAAAAGGGTGACTACGCGCACTACATGCTCAAGGAAATCTATGAGCAGCCGGGCTCGGTGCGTGACGCGATGCGCGGGCGTTTAAGCCACGAAGAGTGCACCGCGAAACTCGGCGGCCTCGAAATGACGGCAGCGCAATTACGCGATGTGGGACGTGTTGTTTTGACCGGGTGCGGCACCGCGCTCCACGCCGCGATGGTGGGCGAATACTTGATCGAGCAGCTCGCAGGGGTTCCCACGGAAATTGAGTTCGCGAGCGAATTTCGCCATCGCAATACCCCGATGACGCGCGACACCCTGGTGTTCGCGATAAGCCAAAGCGGCGAAACAGCCGACACGCTCGGCGCGTTGCGCGAAAGTCGGCGCAAAGGTTATCGGACGCTCGGTATTTGTAACAACGTCGCCAGCACGATCGCGCGCGAAAGCGATGGCGGGGTTTACATGCACGCCGGCCCTGAAATCGGGGTGGCGGCGACGAAGTCTTTCACGTCACAGGTGACGATTCTCGCCCTGATCGGGTTGCTCCTCGGCCGCATCCGGCATCTCTCAACGTCGGAGGGTAGTCAGATCATCGATGCGCTCGAAGCGCTACCGGCGCAGATCGAGGAGACGTTGAAACTCAGCGATCAGATTCGTGGCATCGCGAAGAAGTATATCGCGGCGCCTGGCATGCTGTTCTTTGGTCGCCAGTTTAATTATCCGGTCGCGGTCGAAGGCGCGCTGAAGTTGAAAGAGGTGACGTATCTCTTCGCTGAGGGACATCCGAGCGCAGAGCTAAAGCACGGCATCATCGCCCTTGTCCGGCCTGAACTACCGTCACTGTTCATCACACCGGATGACGCCGTGTTCTCGAAAAACCTGAACAACATCGAGCAGGTAAAAGCACGCAAAGGTCCGATCATTGCCATCACCTCCGGCACGGGCGCCGATCGTCTCGCGGACGTGGCGGACGACATCGTCAGTGTGCCGGCCGCGCCCGAAATCGTCATGCCGATTCTGACTTCAATTCCGCTGCAACTCCTGGCGTATCATCTTGCGGTCGAACTCGGCCGCGATGTCGATAAGCCACGGAATCTCGCCAAAAGCGTGACGGTTGAGTAATCTCCGGAAGTCGCCGCGACTTCCCTGCTGCTGGCGCCGCGAAACCTGTGCCCGCTAACGAAGACTATGTGCTCACCGTTCTCGAAGACGCGGGGCTCGTCACCCGATCGCAGATCGCTGCCGCGCGCTCGCGCTTGAACGGCACGACGAGCGTGGTCGAGCTGCTCGTGAGCGAAGGCGCCGTCGCGGAGACCGATGTATCGCGAACGCTCGCCGCGCAGGCGCACATGGATTGGATCGATGTCTCCGCGCGACTCGTGCCGCCGAGTGTCATCGACCAGATGCGCGCGGCGGACGCACGACGTTTCAAAGTGGTGCCGGTCGGCCTGAACGACTGCGCGCTCATCGTCGCAGTGAGCGATCCGCTCGATATCGACACGATCGACAGCCTCAGCTTCCTGCTGCAGCGCGAAATCGAGCTGGTCTGCAGCAGCCCGGAAAAAATTCGCGAGGCGCTGATCAAATACTACGGCACTGCAGACGAAGCTTCCGATCGGTTGGTCGAGCGGCTCGGCGAAGACATCGATCTCGGATTTGAAATCGAAAACGCTGCTGCGCTCGTGGGCGACGAAACTGATGCGCCGATTATCCGTCTCGTTTCGATGCTCCTAATCGAAGCGCATCGATTGAACGCCAGCGACATTCACCTTGAACCGCTTGAGACGAAATTTCGTGTCCGCTTCCGCATCGACGGCGTTCTGCAGGAGATGCAAGCGCCGCCGAAACGGCTGCAATCGGCGATCGTTAGCCGGCTCAAAATCATGACCGGCTCGATGAGCATCGCCGAAAAGCGGTTGCCGCAGGACGGTC
This sequence comes from Verrucomicrobiota bacterium, assembly GCA_030947045.1. GTDB lineage: Bacteria > Verrucomicrobiota > Verrucomicrobiia > Chthoniobacterales > UBA10450 > JACCTI01. Next base: position 2,194 of record JALYXP010000043.1, read on the forward strand.
GCATTCAGGTCAAGATCGCGCGGAAGCCGATCGATCTCCGCGTTTCCACAATCCCTACGAACCACGGCGAAAGCGTAGTCATGCGTCTGCTCGACAAGACGAGCCTGATGCTTGGCCTGCCTGAGCTCGGATTCTTGAGCGACGACCAGGAGACATTCGAACGGCTGCTGCGGCTGCCGGACGGGATTCTTCTTGTGACCGGTCCGACCGGCTCGGGAAAGACGAGCACGCTCTACGCTTGCCTGCATTACATGAACAAGCCCGACCGGAAGATCATCACGATCGAAGAGCCGGTCGAGTATCAAATGAACGGCATCAATCAGGTGCAGGTAAACACGGACGTTGGGATGACGTTCCCGGCAGCGCTTCGTTCGATCCTGCGGCAGGCGCCAAACGTCATCATGATCGGTGAGATTCGCGATCTCGAGACTGCCTCGATCGCGACAAATGCCAGCCTCACCGGGCATCTGGTGTTTAGCACGCTGCACACGAACGACGCGCCTTCCGCGGTCGCACGCCTTGTCGATCTCGGGATGCAGCCATTCCTCGTGGCCTCATCTGTCCGCGCCATTCTCGCGCAAAGACTCGTTAGGCGACTCTGCGCGCACTGCAAACAACCTGGCGAACTCAGCGAAACTGAGCTGCGTGCGCTGCGGGTGGAGGCGTCGCAGTTGCGCGAAGCGCGCGTCATGGTGCCGGTCGGTTGTGATCAGTGCCGTCAGACCGGCTATCGCGGACGGATGGGCATTTTCGAAATGTTCGTCATCGATGATGAAGTGCGTCACATGATCAACAACCGGACCTCCACGTTGAGCCTGCGTCAGAAGGCGCGCCAGCTCGGGATGCGAACGCTGCGCGAGGACGGCGTCCGCAAAGTACTGGCCGGTTTGACTTCGGCGGACGAAGTGATTTCGATCACGCTCGGGGACGCGAACTAGTCGTCTGAAAGTTGCCCGATGAACAATAGCCAGGTCGCCGAGCTGCTCCGCGAGCAACGCATTCTCGAGCCGGCGCAAATCGATGACGTCCTCGAGGAAGCGAACCTGAACGGCAGGACGCTCGCGGAGACGATGATCGCGAACGGCTTCGTTGATGAGCGCGGTTATTACCAGACGATAGCGGACGCGCTCGGCACAGAATTTATCGAGCTGCAGGGCGAGATGGCGGCGGAAATTCTGCGTCTCATCCCCAGCGGTCTGGCACGGCTGCATAGGGCGTTGCCGCTCGGCGTGAGCGACAACGCGATCACTGTTGCCCTGGTCGATCCGCTGGACCTCCGCGCGGCAGAAGATCTGCGCTTCGCGCTAGGGCGCGATATCAACGTAGTCGTGTCGCCGACGCCGCAAATCGAAGAGCGGATCACGCGCTACTACGGCAGCGACACCTCCACCATGGAGGAGATCCTGAAGCAGCTCGGCGATACCGGCGAACTGCTCGCGCTGGAAGGTGCGGACGCCGCGAGCCGCGAAGTCGAAGCAGAGGCGAATGCCACGCCGATCATTCGATTCGTGGACCTGATCCTGTTCCAGGCGATTCAGGATCGGGCGAGCGACATTCATTTCGAGCCGTTCGAGCACGAATTCAAAATTCGATACCGCGTCGATGGCGCGCTCTACGAAATGGCGCCACCGCCGCGTCATCTCGCGCTGCCGGTGATTTCGCGTGTGAAGGTGATGGCGAACTTGAACATCGCGGAGCGCCGTCTGCCGCAGGATGGGCGCATTCAAAAGAATATCGCCGGCCGCATGATCGACATGCGCGTCTCGACCTTGCCGACGCAATTTGGCGAAAGCGTGGTGCTGCGCGTGCTCGATCGCTCGACTGTGAATCTCGATCTCGAAGTGCTCGGTATGCCCGACTACATCCACGATTACATCATTGATGTGATCAATCGGCCGAACGGGATTTTCATCGTTACGGGACCGACCGGATCAGGCAAAACAACGACGCTGTATTCCTGCCTGCGCAAGATCAACACGATCGACGCGAAGCTGCTCACGGCAGAAGAACCGGTCGAGTACGATCTCGAGGGCATCGTGCAGGTGCCGGTGAACGAAAGCATCGGGCTGTCGTTCGCGCGCGTGCTGCGAGCGTTCCTGCGGCAGGATCCGGACCGGATCATGGTAGGCGAAACGCGCGATCTGGAGACTGCGCAGATCGCGATTCAAGCTTCGCTCACCGGCCATCTTGTTTTCACAACGCTGCACACGAACGACGCGCCCGGCGCGGTCACGCGTTTGATCGACATGGGCGTCGAGCCATTCCTGATCTCATCGACGCTCGAAGCGGTGCTCGGTCAGCGGTTGCTGCGAAGCATCTGTCCATCCTGCCGCACGGCGTATCAACCGACTGCAGAATCGCTCGATCATCTGCAGCTCGCGCGCCGGGACATCGGCGAGAAGAGTTTCTACTACGGCAAAGGTTGCGACGCTTGTAACAACACCGGCTACAAAGGGCGCAAAGGAATCTACGAGCTGATGAAGATGAGCGATCCGGTGCGCGAGCTGATCAACGAACGCGCGCCCAGTGTCGTGCTGAAGCAAAAGGCGGTCGAACTCGGGATGGTGACGCTGCGACAGGACGGCCTGCGCAGCATTTTCGACGGCGATACGACGATCGAGGAAGTGCTTAAATACACGTAGCTCGACAGCCCCCGCGCGGCTTCATATCCTCCGCTTCGCTCGCTCAGCTATGCCGCGTTTTAACTACGTCGCCCTCGACTCACGCGGGCAGGAATCAGCCGGATTAATCGACGCATCGTCGAGCAGCGAGGCGATCGGGCAACTGCGGCAGGCGGGCTATTTTCCAACAAACGTCGCTGAGGAAGGCAAAAGCGACCCGCGCGCGCCGAAGCCAGTGAAGGCCAAAGGCAAAACCAAAGCTGTCGCCGTTGCCGC
>JALYXP010000071.1 GCA_030947045.1 Verrucomicrobiota bacterium
GCAGCGTAACGTTCCCGGACAGCGGATTCAGCGGCAAGTGTCTTCATAGAGGAGATTTAAAGCAATAATGGGGAAACTGTGCGTTTCGCTTGCACGAGTGTCACAAAATCCGCTTTTGGATTACGACCGGATTAAGAGAATGGATGCCGCGCGGCAAGCGTATTCCGCTACGTGAGCGGCTGTGCTATGATACGGCCGATGTTCCTGCCCAACCAAAAGGTCGTCTGCGTCGACGGAAAATTCCCCCTTGGGATCGAGAAGCTCTACTCGGAGTTGCCGAAGGAGGGTAACACCTACACGATCCGCGACATCGTTCCCGGAGTTGGGCTCACCGGTGAAGAAGGCGAGGTCGCAGTTTACCTGATCGAGATTACGGGCCCGCTGAACGCTCACGGCATCGAGCGCGGATTTCGTGCAGATCGTTTCGCGCCGTTGTCGACCATCGAAGAGGAAGCGGAGGAAGAACTGCCGATGTCGATGCCCGAGCTGGTGCCAGCGTAACCGCTGTGGCTTTCGCAAATCCGTGTGCACGGTGGGTAGCGCTGCTGTTCGTGGCCATGGCTGTGCAGGCGCCCGGTTCGACGGTGTCGATCGTGGAGATGCCACTGCGGGATGTTGTCGCGAAATCGCAGCTCATTCTGGTCGCGAAGGTGGAGGAGATTAGCTCTGATCCGTTCCTGAACGCGGAGGACGATGAACCCGAGATCCGTTTCTTTCAGCTGCGCGTCGAGGAGGTGTTGAAGCCGAAGGTAACGACGTCGGCACCGGCGAAGGGCACGACGATTCAGGCCTTCGATCCGCGCGATCTGTTCCAGCACCAGCACTACCAACTAATCCGCGCGGGCGTGATCTCGTTCGCTGAACAGCGTTACCCCACAAAAGCTGAGAACATCGCGGAGGGCGACCACCTCATCTTTTTCCTGAACGAGCAGCCGCCCTTGAAAGGGTTTCCGGTCGAGCACGCTTACGTTTTCGCGGCCGGTCAGGCCTACGATGTCGTCGCGCAAAAGGCCGTCGTTGTTCAACTGCTGCGTTAGATTCCGGCTTGCTCCTCGGGCGCGGGTGGAACCTATTGAGCGCAAGTGAGCACCTTGCGCCTCGGGGTTAATATCGATCACGTCGCGACGCTCCGGCAGGCGCGGTATGCGACGATGCCGGAATCGAAGAACGCCGAGCCGGATCCGCTCGCGATCGCGAGCATCTGCGAACGCGCCGGCGCCAGCGGGATCACCGCACACCTCCGCGCCGACCGTCGTCACATGCAGGATCGCGACCTCGAACGGCTGCGCGAAAATGTGATGACGAAGCTTAACCTCGAGATGGGGAACACGCCCGAAATCGTCGATTTCGCGCTGCGCATTATTCCGGATGAAGTCTGCCTGGTTCCCGAAACGCGCGAAGAGATCACGACTGAGGGTGGTCTGGATTTGGTCGCGCACCGCCGCGAACTCGCGCCGACCGTGAAGCGTCTGCACGCCGCGGGCATTCGCGTCAGCATGTTTATCGATCCGGTGCGTGAGCAGATCGATGCCGCCGCCGCGCTGGAAGCGGAGATCGTGGAACTCCACACCGGCAAACTGGCGAATGCCTTTACCGAAAAAGTTGAGCGCCAGGAATTAGATCGACTCCGCGAAGCGGCGCAGCGGGCGTCGAACTTCAATCTGCAGGTGAACGCCGGACACGGAATCAATTACCGCAACATCGCGCTCATCCACAAAATCCCGCATCTGCTGGAGCTGAACATCGGACATTCGATCGTGGCGCGCGCGGTCTTCGTCGGCTTCGAGGCGGCTGTGCGCGAGATGCTTGCGGCGATGGAAAATTACAAGGGATGAGCGTAGTCGGCACTGGCGTCGACCTTGTCGAGACGACGCGCATCCAACATTCGCTCGACCGTTTCGGCGAGCGCTTCATTCATCGCGTGTTCACCGCCGGTGAGATCGCGTATTGCCAATCGATGAAGTATCCGGCGCGCCATTTCGCGGCGCGGTTCGCGGCGAAAGAAGCGGTGTCAAAAGCGTTCGGCACCGGCATCGGCCACGCGATGGGATGGAGAGATATCGACGTTCATCGCGAAGGCAGCGGTCAGCCGTTCGTCGTGCTCACCGGCGGCGCGAAAGAACTGGCCGGCGAGCGCGCGGTCACTGCCGTCTGGATTAGCCTCAGTCACACTGAGCATCATGCAGTTGCGATGGCGGTAATCGAACGCGGTTAAATATGTCCCGCCGCGACGCAGCGCCGCTAGCTGTTCCCTGCGATCGCCAAAACGATAATCAACGCGATGAGGATCGCGATGACCAGCAGCGTGATCTTCACCCAGCTCTTCGGGTATTTACCTGCGAGCGTGCCCGTGTAGCCGTTCGCGATCACGCGAAACGTGCCCGCGCCGTATTGATAGGTCAGCAGCCATACGGGCAGCAGGACGTGTTTGAAAGTCTGCGCGCTGTAATCGGCGGTCACTTGCAGATTGCGATGCGTGTCGCCAGGCACTTGCGCGGCGCACATCTCGCGCAACTTCGCATCCATAGCTTCGCGCGAATCCGCCGCCGCTGCGGCTAAGTCGATCTGGTATTGTTCGACGACCCAACCCGAAACGTAGCCGGCGTCATACGGCGCGAGTTCTTGCGTCGGAAACGGCTCGACCTTTCGCAACAGCGCGGCCGGCACACCTTGCGAAGCGGGCACTAGTTCATCGTCGAAGAAATGGTCCAGCGCGCCGCTTGCCGATTCCCACCGCGTATGCTGCACCTGTCGAGTCTGCTCGTTTCCATTCGAGTCCGTGTACGTCTCGGTGGTGTAGTAGTAGTATCCGGCATCGGCCGTCCACTCCGCGGAAACCTGCGCGTCGAACGTCCAGTACGGCAGATAAATTCCGTGGATCGTGTCGGTGAATGCCGCGCTCCGCAGGCGATTCGGCGCAAACCAGCGACTCCGATACCACTTATGCACGCGATCGCGCACCTCGCTCTCGCTGAGCTTGAACGGCAATACGCTCTCCGGCCGGATCGGCGCTTCAATCTGCTCGTATGGTACTACCGCCGGTGAGCCGCAAAAGTCGCAGTTCTGCGCCACGCGTTCCGGTTTGAACACGGAGATCGCCTGGCAATTCTGGCATTTAACCGTGCGCGTGGGCGTCTGCCAGCCGCGTTCGCTGGTTGGATTTTTCTCCAGCGCTTCCGCGAGATCCAGCTCGCGCACAGCCCCTTCGGCAGGAGCGACCGGCGGCTGCATCGGCGACACTGTGCCGCAAAATGTGCACACCAGCGCCTGCTTCGCCGGCGACCACGCGGCCGAGCCGCCGCAGGCTGGACATTCAAACCGCTGTTGCGCGGTGACGTCCGCCATTAGCTCTGCAGGAACGCAGCTAAAGCAGCGCGTGTGATGCGGTAGGCGGAGCCGATCTTTTTTCCTTTCAAGTCGCCAGCCTCAAGGCTTTGCATCACGTCTGCTTCGGTAACGCCGAGTGCTTCCGCAGCTTGCGCCGGCGTGAGCAACTCCGGCATCGCTGCCGTCGCTGACGCAGCGGGCGCTGCTGCGGTCGCCGCTCCCGACGGCGCGGTCGATTGCAGCGACGATTGCTGCTGCATGATCTGGTTCGCCATCGCAATTCCGACCGCCATTTCAGTCGCGGCGCCGCCTGCACTGCCGCCTTTTTCCATGCCCTGCGCCATCTGGAACTTCACGAAGTCGTTCAGATTCCCAACTGCCGCCATGCTGGAGCGTTTGTCGATCGCGGCCTCGACTTCCGGCGGAACGCTGACGTTCTCGAGAATGAAGCTGGCGATCTCGACTCCGTATTTTGCCTGGATGATCGGGTTGATGATCGGCAGGAGCGCTTCGCCGACTTCCTGGTAACGGGATGCGACATCGAGCACCGGAATTTTGGCGCTGGCGAGGGCATCGCTGAAGACACTGACGATGCGCGAACGCATCGCATCGGTGAATTCCTCGAGGCGGAAGTTTTGGTCGGAACCAGCGACTTCCTTGAGCATCAATTTTGGATCACTGACGTGGAAATCGTAGCTGCCGAAAGCGCGCACGCGGACGATGCCAAAATCCTGATCGCGCATCATGATCGGGTTTGCCGTGCCCCATTTGTTACCCGTGAAAAGCCGGGTCGTAACGTAGTAAACGTCCGCTTTGAAAGGGGAGTTGAAGGCGTATTTCCACGACTTCAGTTTCGTGAGGATCGGGATGTTATCGGTTGTCAGCGTGTGCTTGCCGGGGCCGAAGGTGTCGCCGAACTCACCGAGGTAGACGAACTGCGCGACCTGCGATTCACGCACGATCAATTGCGCGCCGTTTTTGATTTCCTTGTCTTCATCAGGAAAGCGAAACGAGATGGTATCGCGCGAGTCGTCGGTCCATTCGATCACGTCGATCGCTTGTCCGCGGAGGAAATTCATTAGTGCCATGTCGGTTGTTTCTTTGGTTGGGGAGTTAGTCGGCGCAACAAAATGTCGCGTCGACCTGTGACAGCAAGTTTGACCTGCGCGTTCACTCTGCCGACGCTTTCGTCGTTATGAAAAGAACGTTCCTTTGTCTGCTGGTTTTTTTCGCGACGGTCTTAGGCGCTCGCGCTGCGGAAAAGAGGGTGCTGCACGCTGCGCTCGCGCTCGATAAAGACTCCAAGCCGACGACAAAATTCGCGCCCGACGCGCCGAAGATCTACGCGTTCTACATTGGCGATGCTGTGAAAGCCGGCGACAAAATTCGCGCGGTTTGGATCGCTGAGGACGTTGGAGACGCGGCGCCGAAAGGCACGAAGATCGATGAGGCGACGCTTACCGCAGCGCAGGACAATCCGAGCGACGCATTCTCGCTCTCGAAGCCGACGAAAGGCTGGCCGCTCGGCAAATATAAAGTCGAATTCTACGACAACGATAAGCTCGCTGAGACGCTGCGCTTTACGATCGGCGACGATGCGGCCGCGGACACGGCCGATAAGTCGGACGACTAGCGTCCCTCAGGGGTCTGCATAAATGTCCACTTGCCGCTTTTAGAAAGCCGATCTTCGCGCGGCGATATTGTGTCGGTAATCCGCATAGCGCGGATCGTCGACATGCGAGAACCCGACGGCCATGATGCCGTCAGCGATTTTGTAGATCAGCAGATGAACGTCGATCGAGCTAACGTGGATGACTCTCAGTGTAGTTTAATCCCGTCACTTGCAT
>JALYXP010000077.1 GCA_030947045.1 Verrucomicrobiota bacterium
CGATGACCACTCTGTAGCCGTCGTCTGCGAGCATGTCAGAAGCGAGTTCCGCGATTTCGCCCTCATCATCGACGAGCAGGATCAGCTCACGGTTGCCTTTCGCATTTAAGATCGGGATCTCTGGCGGAATCGGACCGAGCGCTGGAGGCAGCGGTTTCTTTTTTAGGACAGCCGGTGGCTTCGGTTTCGCGGCTGGCTGAACCGGATCCGGCACCGCCCGCAGTGGTTCCCGCGCGGAGGCCTCGGGGTTCGGCACAATCGAGAACGGTGCGTGCGTTTGCGCGGCAGATTTATTGCGCGCGGCACTGCCCGCTAAAATTTTCGAGGTAACGTGATCGAAAAGCTCCTGCGCTTTTTTCGACGCCAACTCGACGCGCTCGCCGAGCATCTCGATGTAGTTGTGCTCGCCCTTATGCTGACGCGCCAGATCCGAGTAGCGCGAGACCTGTTGCAGCATCGAGTTCAGCTCGGTGGAAGCAGACGCGATCCACTTGAGGTCCTCTTGGTCGAGCATGTTTAACTGGCTTTCACGTCTCGCGATCCTGGGCGCACGCCCACCAGACACAACCGAGAACCGACGAAACCGCGAGCGTGAAAAAACCGATGGTCAACATAGATGCAAGGGAAGAATTAGAAAGCAGCACGGTTCATGCCCATTTCGCTTTCGCCCGTCAATGCGAATGTCATGGCTAAATGATGACGAACGAATAACGCGTAATTCATCCTGATCCGAGTTAATGACAATCACGCGTGCGAGTTTTCGGACCGGTTTCTACGCCGGGTTGATTGTGGCCGTCGCGCTTGGCGCTTACCTCTTCCAGCTCTGGCAACCCGAGCGGCAGATTGCGTTGCACAGCGAGCACCTGCTTGGTGCGTTCGAGCGGAAGGACTGGCGCGCAATCGGCGACTTTATCGACCCCGCTTATGGGGATCAGTGGCACCACGACCGAACTCGGTTGTTAGCGAGCGTCCGAGCGGTGTTGCAATACACGCGCAATCTTCACCTGCAGCCGCGCGAACCGCTCGTCGTTGCCACAGAGCATGGCCCGGAATGGCGGGCGCGCATCGTCGTCAGCGGAGATGACAATGAGCTAACGGGGCTGATTAAAACGCGCATCAATCCGCTACCGGAACCATTTCGCCTGGAGTGGCGCCGACAATCGTGGAAGCCGTGGGATTGGAAGCTGATCCGCGCGAGCAACGAAGCGCTCGCGCTGCCGGAAGCCGCTGGGTTTTAGCCGCGTTACTTTCCGAGCGCCGTCCGGAGCTGCGTCTTCGCCGTCTCGACTTCTTTCGGGGTCGCGTCGCAAAGCAGCAGCGCGCGCAGCTTTTCGCCCTGGTAATAACGCGCGACGAATTTCTTCTTCGCGTGCGTGCCGTGGAGATCGACGCGTGTCGGTTGAGTACTGAAATCGCCAACGAAGTGCATCTTCAGGTCGAACATCTCCGTCCAGAAATAAGGGATCTGTTCGTAACGAATCCGCTTCTTCCCGGTGATGTTGGCGCCGGCGACGAGGCCTTGCTCCCGTGCGTTCTCCCAGTGCGTCTGCCGACGAACGCCTCCCATGATGCGATCAGGGTAGAACGCGAGATCGCCAACCGCGTAGATCCCTTTTTCCTCGGTCTCAAGATACTCACTGACCGGTGAACCGTGCGGCCCCGACAGCGGAGTATTGCGCACGAGATCCAGATTCGGCTCGGCACCACAGCAGACGACTGCGACACCAGCGGCGACGCGGTCACCGCTTTTCGTCTGGATATTGCGTAGGACGGTCTTGCCTTCGAAGCCGTTCAGGCTCTGCCCCATCAGCAGGGTAATGCCGTGTTTTGCAAAGTAGCCGGTGATCCAGGCGCCCGTCTCCGGATCGACGTAGCGATTTAAAAGATTCTGATGCCGATGCATCATGCTCACTTTGAATTTCATCTGGCGCAGGCTTGATGCGACCTCGCACGCGAGCAGACCACCGCCGACCACCACCACCGTCTTTTCGAGGTTCGCCATCTCGCGTAACGCCATCGCGTCGCGGACGGTCCGCATGTAGATCACGTTGCCGAGCGTCACCCCTGCCACCGTCGGTCGCACCGGCTTGCTCCCCATCGCAAGGCAAGCCTTGTTAAACTCAATCGTCTCACCGTTCGCCAGGACCGCGAGGCGCCGATCGATATTGAGCTGCGTCACCATGCAGCCGAAACGCGTTTCGATCTTGTTTGTCTGATACCAGCCGGCGT
>JALYXP010000140.1 GCA_030947045.1 Verrucomicrobiota bacterium
GTGATCGAGTTCGCGGCCGAGGAAGTGGGCGACTGGTTTTTCCATTGTCACCTCCTCTACCACCTCGACAGCGGGATGGCGCGGGTGGTGCATTACGAAGGTTTCGAACCCTTCCCGGATACCGCGGCGGTGCGTTACAAGCTCTACCAGGATCCGTTCTACTTCTGGGGCACCGCCGACGTCATGAGCAACATGACGCAGGGCTACGTCGCGCTCTCGAACGCGCTGAACATCTTCAACCTCGAATGGGAAGCCGGCTGGCAAGGTGTCCCAGGCACCCAGGTGGAAAACACCCTCCTCTACGAACGTTACTACAATCGCTTCTTCCGCCTCTTTGCCGGCGCCGACCTCAATGGCACGATCACGACCGACCCACTAGACTGCGAGACCGAGAGCACCCGCGGCGTCTTCGGCTTGATGTATCAGCTACCTCTTCGGTTTGACGCGATGATCTGGGTCGATACTGACGGCGGCGCACGTTTCCGCATCGCCAAGAACATCCCGCTCACCCCGCGACTCATGCTCGGCGGAGAAGTCCGCTACGACACGCATGAGCGCTGGGAGGAGCGCGTTCACCTCGATTACATGCTGAATCGCAATATCTCCCTCATTGGCCAGTGGCATTCCGATTACGGCTGGGGTGGCGGTCTGCGGATTCGCTTCTAAACTCTTTATCGTGAGGTGAAACATTTATGAGTGAAACTCTTCGAACGGTCGCGATTGTTTGCCTGCTTATCGGCGCCGTCTCGGCCCTGGTCATCGCGCTCGACCTGCTCGCCGGCCACAAGCAGCACATGTGGATCATGAACCTGGTCTGGCCGATCACCGCGCTCTATGCCGGGCCGTTCGCTCTCTGGGGTTACTTTACCGTTGGACGACTCTCCACCCATCACGCGACGATGGAAGCCAAGGCCCGCGGCGAAGATCCGCCGGGAAAGAAGAAGCCGTTCTGGCAGATGGTCGCCGTCGGGGCGACGCATTGCGGCGCTGGCTGCACCCTGGCGGATATCGTCGCCGAGTGGGCGCTGGTTCTCTTTCCCCTGACGCTTTTCGGATTGAAAATCTTCGGCTCCTGGACGGTCGATTATTTTGTGGCGCTCGCTTTCGGGATCGTCTTCCAATTTTTCACGATCGCGCCGATGCGAAATCTCGGCGTCGGTGAAGGGCTGGTGCAGGCGGCCAAGGCGGACTTCTTCTCGCTCACCGCCTGGCAGGTGGGAATGTACGGCTGGATGGCGATCGCCACTTTCGTGATCTTCGGACACGAGATCGAGAAAACGAACCCGGTCTTCTGGTTCATGATGCAGATCGCGATGCTGGCCGGCTTTCTGACTGCCTATCCGGTGAACTGGTGGCTGCTCCGTGCAGGCATCAAAGAAAAAATGTGAACACTCGAAAATAAAAACGCAAGGAGGTGAACGAAGATGCTTGAAGAAGGTGCAACCTATAAATGCCCGGAATCGGAATGCGGCTGCGAAGTGAAGGTGACCAAAGGCGCGCCCGCAGAAGAAGCGGGCAATGACGCCCCGACCTGCTGCTGCGAGTCAAAGATGGAGAAGCAGTAGCGCAAATTGCTCTCACGCCGGACGTTTGATCCGGCGTGAGATTGGCCGCACACGAGGGGGCCGCTTTGCCGCTTTGCCTCAAGACGCGGCCTGCTTGCCAATAGCAGAGAGCGCCCGGCAATTTTTCGCGAGGGCGGAGAAGTTCACGGCTGGTGGTCTCTCCAGGATCGAATCTTAAGCATGAGGACTAACTCTCGCCACGCTTCGCTTCCTATCTTCTTCTTCTCGCCGGAACACGGTGGCACTACGGTGACCGGCGGCGGCCATCCTTCCGCTGATGCGCCGCCCGCTTCCGAAGCGATCGACGGCGCCTTCGCGCAGGGCCCGCGCGGACATGGAAACACGCCTGGCGTCGGCGTTCCCGGAAGCAAATCAAATCCGGTGCTGACGCACGATGGTATTACCGCGCGAGCGCATCGCATTTGGGAAGAAGAAGGCCATCCGGATGGAAGAGCTGAGGAACACTGGCATCGCGCCGAGCAGGAGCTCCGCGGAGATTCGGAATCCAACTCTGAACGCCAGACGCGCTAACCGAGACTGCATCATGCCTGCCAAAAAAATGACCGTCATCGCCAAGGCGCGTAAAGCGATGCCTGACTCGGCCAATCGTCCAAGAACTAAAGTCGCTGGCTCGACAAAAAAGAATACGCGAACGCAGCCAGTCCTCACCACGAAAGAAGCGAAAGCCGTCAAAACCGGGAAGACACCGAAGTAGCCAAGCGAACACTTCTGAACCCACACCCCAAAGGAAAATTATGGCAAAGAACACAGGCAAAGGATCGCGCGAAGGCTC
>JALYXP010000159.1 GCA_030947045.1 Verrucomicrobiota bacterium
AGATGTGGTGTTGCTCGACGATGACGACCTGCGGGCGCGTGTTACCGAAGCGACAGGCAAAGCTTCGATTCGGCTGGCGTTGAACGCGGTCGGCGGTGAGAGCGCGTTGCGGTTGGCGAAGACCCTCTATTCTGATGGAGTGATGGTGACTTACGGCGCGATGAGCTTGCAGCCGGTGACGGTCCCAAACGGGATGCTGATCTTCAAGAATCTGCGCTTCACCGGTTTCTGGGTGAACAAGTGGTACGACGGCGCCAGCGCCGAGGAACGCGCCGCGACTTTTGCGCCGCTGTTTGAGATGGCGAAACGGGGGCTGCTGCGGACGACCGTAGAAAAGAGTTACTCGTTAGGCGAAGCTGCCGCTGCGGTGCGTCACGCGATGCAGGAAAAACGCGGCGGGAAGGTAGTGTTCGACTTCGCGACTTGAGACGGCGAACGCAGCGCTATGCGGCATTGAGTTCGTCATCCTGAGGCTGGCGAAGCGCGCCGAAGGATCACCCACTCGGTCACCGAACACACAGATTGCCTTGTGTAATCGTTACTCCGGTTGGGAGATCCTTCGACCGTCTTCGCGGCTCAGGATGAGATCGTGTTAGGCAGCGGTTAACCACGAAGCCCCCCGCGCACAGGCAGTGCGATTCTACGCCGCGGGCTCGCGTTTCGGCTGCCGCTTCAGCAGCGTGATCTGCTTGATACGAGCGGAGTCAGACGGACTCCAGGTGGCCACATCCGGATCGTCTTTGAACGCATTGTGCACGATGCGGCGCTCGTAGGAATTCATGGGCTCTAGCTGCAGCGAACGTCCGCTGATTCGCACTCGCTCCGCTAACTCCCGCACACGGTGCACAATCTTGTCTTCACGCATCGAGCGGAAGTGTTCGCAGTCGACGATGACCTTCTCGGCATCGCGATCCTTGGCCTGAATGACGCGATTAAGCAGGAACTGAATCGCTTCCAGCGTCTCGCCGTCGCGGCCGATGACGCGCGCGCTTTCTTCGGTGTAAATCTGCAGCGTCGCGTTCCCGCCTTCACTGCGCGTCTCCTCGATCTCCACGACAAATCCAAGATATCCGAGCATCGTGTCGAGTAGTTCTTTCGGGATCATGATCGTCCTTTCCGCCCGCGCTTCGCCGCCACCGGCGCAACGTCCAAAACCGGCGCGGGCTGTCTTTGATTATGCCACAGCTGCAGGATCGTAAAGAGGTTCTGCGTCGTATAGTACAATGCCAAAGCGGCCGCGAAGTTGTAGCAGAAAAACAGAAAGATTAGCGGCATGAACATCATCACGCGCTGCTGCGTGCTGTCGCCCGTCTTCGGCGTCATGCGCATGAGCCAGACGTTGCTCAAGCCCATCAGGAGCGGGAGGATATTGATCGGATAACCGAGCCCCGGGATGTGCGCGACCGTGTCTGGTTGCGACAAATCATGCACCCAGAGGAAGGAGGCGTTCCGCAACTCCGCCGCCTGTCCAAGCATGCTGAACAGACCAAAGAAAATCGGAATCTGGATCATCATCGGCAAACAACCGCCGACCGGATTCACACCATTCTCTTTGTAGAGTTTCATGACCTCGGTGTTCATCCGGGTCGGGTCGTCCTTGTACTTTTCCTTTAGCGCCTGCATCTTCGGCGCCAGCGCGGACATCTTGCGCATCGAGCGGTTCGCCTTGTTCTGCAGCGGCCAGAGCACGGCCTTTACGCAAGCGGTCAGAAGGACGATCGCGACGCCGTAATTCCCGAGGTAGCGGTGGAGGAAGTTCATGAAAATGAGCAGCGTTTCGCTGACCAACTTCCACATCCCGAAGTTCATGATCTCGGCTTCGTGATGATCGAGCTTTGAAAGGCGAGCGTAGAGTTTCGGCCCGGTGTAAACCTGGAAGTTGACACTGCTGCTCTGTCCCGGCTGCAATTCGAAACCGGGCATGCCCATCGCCCCTTCAATTCCGAGGACCGTCGTCGCGTCGTCGAGTTTCTCTTCGAATCTTCGCGCCCAGACCTCGGTCGGCTTCGCGTTCAGCGGCGTCAGCAGCGTCGCGAAAAATTGGTTGCTCATGCCGGCCCATTCCGCCGGTCCGGGGAGCGGCTCGCGGAAGAATTGCTGGGCGGCGCGTTTCTCCACACCGACGAGCGGATAGTTCTGCGCCGCGAACCAGTTCACGTCCGTCGACTTCGCTTTACCGCCGGCATACCAAACCATCCGCGTGTAAGCGGGCAGGTCGCGCGGGTGGATCGGCAGCACGGAACCGAGCGCGATGAAGTAGCCGGGGTTGCGATACGCCTCCGCACCGTCGTTGCGGAATTCCACCTGGAATTCGCTCAGGTAGTTATCTTTCTTCGCGGTATCCGGCGAGATGGCGAAGCGCTTCCGCACCGTCACGCCCTGGGGTGTGGCGCGCTCGAGCTGCACGCTGCCATCTGGCTGGCGCGTGATTGCGAATTCCGGAAGCGCGGGAGCAGCCGGATCCTCGAGAATCGCGCCGATCGGGAGTCGCGACGCCGAGTTCAAGACGATACCTTCCTCGCCCTTCTCGGCCTTGTGGTTCAAGAGGTGCGCTTCGCTAATGCCGCCGCCACGATTCGTTAGGCGCAGCTCGATGTCGCCATTGCGGATCGACTCAGTTTTCTCGACGTAAGGCTGCAATGTTTCCGCCGCGACGGAGCTGCTGGGCGGATTCGCGGCTGCCGGAGCGGCCGACGCCGCAAGTGAGGCCGTTGGTGAAGCGGTCGCTGTTTCAACCGCAGGGGATGCAGCAGGCATCGGCGCCACCCGCGGCGGCGCGTGCGACGTCATGTAAAACTGCCACCCGATCAATCCGAGAACGCAGACCGTAACGGCAATCCATGCTTGGCGATCCATACGCGGGTGCCAACGGGCTATTCACAGACGAGATGCGTCGTGTGTTGATTTGCGCGGCATTCGCACGGCGGCACCGGATCGTGCCCTTCCCCGCCCCACGGATGACAGCGGCCGATGCGCCTCAATCCCAGCCAGCTACCGCGCAGCACACCGTGGGTCTCAACCGCCTCAAGGAAGTAGCGTGAGCAGGTCGGCTCGAACCGGCAACCGCCGCCCGGACCAGTGATTGCGGAGAGCACAGGAGAGATCGTCCATTGGTATCCAAGGATCAAAAAACGGACGATCAGGCGCATGAGGGCGCTAGAATAAGAGCCCGATTTGCGAGACGCAACCACTCATGTTCCAGCGCGGCATAGCTTGCCGTGGCAGCCGGCGGGCGCGCGATTAGCACCATCCAAACGTCATCTTTGAGTCCGTGCTGATAATGGCGAACGATCTCGCGTAAGCGCCGCCGGATCCGGTTGCGGACGACGGCACCGCCGACGCGTTTCGACGTCACAAAGCCAGCCCGGAAACCGCCCGCCGCGGGAACATCGAGCACGCCCAGGATGAGCAGCGCACCGCGTTGGACTCTGCCATCAATCTTAACCCGCAGGAACTCGGACGAGCGCGTCAGCCGACGGTTCCGCGAAAAGCGCAGGCGCGAAGGTTCAACATTATCGCCGCTGCTCATGCCGTCTGTTTGTAGCAGCTCATCAGCAGCCTTGGCAGTGATTCCCATCTGTACAGCAAAAGTCGTCCCGCAGCGGAGCTACAGGACGACTTGCAAAGAGCAGCCGCTTTACTGAGGGCTCGGGCTCGACGTCGTCGTCGAAGTGCTCGTGGAGCTAGTTGCGCTCGCTGGAGTGGATGCGCTCGCTGGAGTGGACGCGCTCGCCGGAGTGGATGCGGCAGCCGGCGACGACATTGTCGAAGTCGACGTCGAACTCGAATGGGTGGCGCCACCCGCTGGCGACGGATTCACGATCGTCGTGTGGCTTTCCGCCTTAGCGGCAGGTGAAGCACCTGCGGCAGGAGCGACGGTTTCGGTTTTTTGTTCGCACGCTGCGAGGAGCGCGGCACTAGCTAGGACACAGATGTATTTCTTCATATTATTTGGTTGGGAGACCCGTTCGGGTCATGGCTGATTCGGACAACGCCAGCTATCTGGCCTTACCTGACACGATCTTGCAAGAAGCTTCTGCGGGATCGAACTGATTAAAATGGCGCCTGATACGGCATTCCGTGCGCTTCCCCGACAGCCGCGATCGTGAGTTTACCGCCGCGGGTGTTGATGCCGCCAAGGAGCGCCGGCTGCTTCTTGCATGCGCCTTCGAGGCCGAGATCAGCGAGCAATTCGACGTAGCGCGCAGTCGCGTTGCTGAGCGCCTGCGCTGAGGTGCGCGCATACGCGCCTGGCATGTTGGCGACACAGTAATGTGTGACGCCTTCTTCGACGTAGACCGGATCGTGATGCGTCGTCGCGCGCGAAGTCTCGGCACAGCCACCTTGGTCGATCGCGATGTCTACGAACACGCTCCCGTTCTTCATGCGCTTTAACATTTCTCGCGTGATCAGTTTCGGGGCCTTCGCTCCCGGCACGAGCACCGCGCCGATCAGCAGGTCGGTGGTCGCCATCAGTTCCGTGAGATTCGCCTCGTTCGAATACAGTGTATTCACGTTCGGCATTGTCAGATCGAGGAACCGCATCCGTTCACCATCGACTTCGAGGATCGTCACATCCGCACTCAACCCCAGCGCCATCCGCGCCGCGTTTACGCCTGAGGTTCCGCCGCCAATCACCACGACGCGCCCCGGCAAAACTCCGGGCACACCGCCGAGCAAGACGCCGCTGCCACCATTGTGCTTCGCGAGATAATAAGCGCCCATCACGACCGACATGCGTCCCGCGATCTCGCTCATCGGCTCGAGCAGCGGCA
>JALYXP010000174.1 GCA_030947045.1 Verrucomicrobiota bacterium
TTCCTCGACTGCGCTCGGAATGACCATTGCATCCCGCGCAGGCGCATTCATTTCGAGATATCCATCCGCTCGCCGAACTGCCCCCGCGCGATGCAGCCGCGGAAATACTCGATCGTCTGGACGATCCCTTCCTCGAACGGCACCCGCGGCTCCCACCCGAGCACCTTTTTCGCGCGGGTAATATCGGGTTGCCGCACTTTCGGATCATCAATCGGCAGCGGCTTGTAAACGATCTCCGATTTCGCGCCGATCCGTTTCTGAATCTCCTCCGCAAACTGCCTGATCGTCATCTCGCGCGGGTTCCCAATGTTGACCGGTTCGTGGAAATCCGATTGCGAAAGCTTGAAGATTCCGTCGATCAAATCCGAGACGTAACAGAATGAACGGGTCTGTGATCCATCACCGAACACCGTGATCGGCTGCCCGGTTAACGCCTCGCCGATAAACGCCGGCACCACCCGCCCATCGCGCAACCGCATCCGCGGCCCGTAGGTATTAAAGATGCGCACGATCTTCGTATCGAGCCCGTGATAGCGGTGATACGCCATCGTCATCGCCTCCGCGAAACGCTTCGCCTCATCGTAAACGCCGCGCGGCCCGATCGGGTTCACATTCCCCCAGTAATCTTCCGTCTGCGGATGGACGAGCGGATCGCCGTAGCACTCGCTGGTCGACGCGAGCAGGAAAGCCGCGCCCTTCGCTTTCGCGAGACCGAGCGTGTTATGACTCCCGAGCGCATTCACCTTCAGCGTCGGGATCGGCAGCTCCAGGTAATCGATCGGGCTCGCCGGCGAGGCGAAGTGAAAGACGTAGTCGAGTTTCTCCTCCGGCAGGAAGATGAAGTCGGAGACGTTGTGGCGGACAAACCGGTAGTTCTCGTTCCCCGCGAGATGCTCGATGTTTGCGAGATTGCCGGTGAGAAGATTATCGATCGCGATGACCTTGTGGCCTTCGGCGAGCAGTCGATCAGTCAGGTGGGAACCGAGAAACCCGGCGCCGCCGGTGACGACAGAAATGGGACGGGCAGAAGCGGCCATGTAGGGCGTTTATTTAGCGGCTGCGCCAGAGCATGGCGAGAAGTTTTGGGATCAACCGCCGCTCTTCATTGCCTGGCCGCGCCATTCGTCATCCCGAGCGACCCGTGCGTCGTAACTCGAGCGTAGGTGCAAGTCGAGGGGCCTCACATAGCCACTGGCAACGCCAAGCCCCCATCGAGTTTGACGGGTCGCGTTCGATCCCGTTTGGACACGCCATAAGGCCGCGACGCTTTGCCGGAGATATGCGATCCACCCGTGCCGCCTCTCACTCAAACCACAGCGATGCGTGGGAGCACAGTCACAGTAGTAAATTTAGACACACAGCCATAGTTATCCCACCCTCACGCTGCGCTGTCGGACTAGGAACGTTCGTAATCTCGACGCTTATCTACTTAAGGGTTTGGATCGAGTCGTAGATCGACTCATACTCTTCGTCATGCGCCTTATCGGACGCCTCGGAGCCCACGGTGAGGATGACATACCACTTACCCTTAGTTGGCTGGAACGCATGAAAGATCAGAACCAAGGCGGTCTTGTTTTCCGCCGCGTTGCCATCCAGGCGCAGGCCCGTGAAATCAATTTTGTTCTCGTTTTTCGATTCCTCAACGTCACCGATGACGACATCGGTGAGTTTCATCTTTTCGGCAAAGCTTTTAGCTGCTTCTGGCAACTGGGACTTGATTTCAGTTTTGGTGCCGTCGCCGAGAGGGAATATTTGCAACGAGTAGGTGGGCTCCGGCGTGCAGACGAAGATGCCGTTCTTGTCCGTTTCGTGCGTCCAACCGTCCGGGATATCGATGACAAAAACCGGGTGGTCCTGCGGAAGCTTGAGCGTTGCGGCTGACAACGCAGAGAGGGAGCCGGAGAGAATTAGAGCCGCTAACGCAAGGAGGATTGTTGGATTGAGTTTACGTAAATGCATTCCGCGGAGGATGACGAGTCCGCTGCGTGGCACAAGACTATTGTGCATCCGATCATAAAATTGCGGCGCACGACCACCAGTTAGCGCAACGCGGCGCGATCAATTCGTCGTCAGATTATAAACTTCGACTAAGCCTACACCGGTGCTGTTAGCATAGCCCGAGGCGAGCGATGATGAAGACTTTCTTCGGACATTTGAAATTCTGCCACGCCAACCATCTAACCAAGGCGATGCACCTGACGGCTGACCGCTCTTCCCCCACGTTTCAGATGACTTCCGAAGTTAAATCTGCTGCGATGCTCGCTCCCGCCAGCCGCAGGTGATCTTGGTCTCGTTAGGCCACTACACACACTTATGAGTATATTCGGAAGATCAAAGAAGACGCCACCCATAGAGAAGGAATTCGAGACCAAGTGGCGCATCGGCATAAGGACTGCCGAGTTAATCGTTCGACTCACGAGTCGGTTTAGGTCAGAGATTTCGTTGTCGGTCGATGAGGAAACAGTTAATGCCAAGAGTTTAAGGGGTGTAATGATGCTTAAAGTGGAAGCGGACAGTAAAACGTTGCGTGACGCCACGATTGACGAAACCGTCGAGCTGATGTGGAGCCCCGGCCTAAAGGCTGGTTCAGGCATCAGGGTCACCGCGCGAGGCGCAGACGCAGACGCCGCGATGGACGCCCTATCGGAGTTGTTTTCATGCGGCGCACGCATTGACCTATGTATTGAGCCGGGCTGTCCCTCATCTCCGATACTCACTGGCTACACGCCAGACATTATCCATTACGCTTGTTCAAATGGCCACGCCTGGACAGTGAGTCGCAGCGATGCGAGCAAGGTTCAACCAGCTGCTTGAGCCAATGAGCGCCGACGATGGCCCTTGTGAATTCGCTACGTTATCGGCGCCGCTAATGGCTTAGCTTGGTCGTTAAGCGAAGCGGCCATGTGTGCGCTTATTTAACGGCCGAGCCAAAGTAACGCGAGAAGATTTGCCTGCGCGTGCAGAAGTACGAAGGCGACACCTTGCGGCGGCCGCACGTCATCCTGAGCCGCCGAAGGACGGTCGAAGGATCACCCACCCGTGCTTGCACGATGCGAGCATGCCGGAGTAAAGCGCGCTGCCTGGTGCTCCGGTCGCGCGGTGCTCGGCAGGAGGAACCGTCCATTACATGGGCGAGATCCCTCGACCGTCCGGGGCGGCTCGGGATGACAGAGCCATGCTGCGGCGGAACTTGCCCTTGCCAAAGTTGAGCCTCTTGATCACTCTCGCTAGCGTGCGGCAGGAGATAGATCGCGCGTTGCGGCTGAATTCTCGTTAGATGTAGAAACTCCACGTCGTATGAAACTCACATTGAAATTTACCCCGATCTCGGCTGCCGTTGTGCTAGTCGTGTCCTGCTTACTCTTGCTTGTGCCGAGGTCTGCGCGCTCAGCGGAGCAAGCGCGGTTCCCGGTCTTCACCACTGCGGCAGGCAGTAAAGTTCCATGCGGACACTGCGCAGCTCCATCGCAGATCGCCTCGAAAGCTCAGATCGCGCCAGAAACGGAGCCAGGTGAACGTCTTGTGATTTCCGGCACGATCTACCGAGCAGACGGGAAGACACCCGCGCCTGGTATCGTGCTATTCGCGTATCAGACGGACACTACCGGCTACTACAACAAGGAAGATGACGCGTTCAACCCGCGGCTACGCGGTTGGGTTAAAACCGATAAGAATGGACATTACGAGTTTCGGACGATCAGGCCGGGGGCTTACCCGCACAGGAACACGCCCGGCCA
>JALYXP010000181.1 GCA_030947045.1 Verrucomicrobiota bacterium
TACGGACGCGTGCTCGAGCGCGGCGAGCTCAAGGTGCGCTACGAAAGCGGCGCGTTTTACCTTAACTACTACGAGCACGAATGGCCGATCGCGCCCGGCACTTACCGGCACATCCTGCAGATCGCGCTCGAGTTCCTGGAGCCGCACAAGGAGGAAATCTTCTACGCGGATTTCCAGAGCATCATCACGGCCCTCGATAATCTGCCGCGCCGCAGCGAGACCGATCCGGAGCGGGTCGAGCTCCGCGCGCGCGAGAAGGAAGTGATCAAGCGCCGGCTCGACCGCCGCTGCCACGAAGAGCCGCAAGCGCTCGAAGCAATCAACCATGCGATCGAGAAAATTAACGGCACGCCCAACGATCCACGCAGCTTCGACACTCTCGATGCGCTCCTGAATGACCAGGCCTATCGCCTCGCCTTCTGGCGGGTCGCGGCGGAGGAGATCAACTACCGGCGGTTTTTCGATGTCAACGATCTGGCAGCGATCCGGATGGAGTTGCCGGAGGTTTTCGAGACCGCGCACAAACTCCTCCTGGAATTAGTCGCGGCGCGTGCGGTCACCGGCCTGCGGATCGATCACCCGGACGGGCTTTACCTGCCGCGCGAGTATTTCATGAAACTGCAGGAACGTTGCGCAACCGCGCTGGGCGAGAAGTTGCCGAAGGACGGGCGCGCGATCTATCTGGTGGTCGAGAAGATCCTCTCCGGCCACGAGCGTTTGCCTTACGATTGGCCAGTGCACGGCACGACCGGCTACGACTTCGGCCGGATCGTAAACAGCGTTCTCTGCGACGCGGGCGCGGAACAGGTGATCACGAAAACATTTCGGCGTTTCGTCAGCCACTCGATGCACTTCGGGCATCTGGTTTATGCGAAGAAGCGGCTCGTCATGCGCCTCTCGCTCTCGAACGACGTGAAGGTGCTGGGCAACCTGCTCGACCGCCTCTCCGAGCAGAATCGCTGGTTCCGCGATTTCACACTCGATCAGCTCAATCTCGCGGTGCGCGAAACGATCGCGTGCTTCCCTGTTTATCGCACCTACGTCACGCCCGGCGGACACGTCAGCGACGAAGACCGCGCTGTGATCGAGCGCGCGGTCGCCGCGGCGAAGCGACGCAATCCGGCGATCGAAGAGTCGGTCTTCAATTTCCTGCGCGATATCCTGCTGTTCCGTTTTCCGGATAACCTCGATGACGCGACGCGCGCCGAGCACGTGCACTTCGTCCTAAAGTTCCAGCAAGCGACCGGGCCGATCATGGCGAAGGGGCTCGAGGATACCGCGTTTTACATCTTCAACCGGCTGGCGGCGTTGAATGAAGTCGGGGGCGAGCCGCAGCAGTTCGGCATCAGCGTTGACGACTTCCACGACGAGCAGCGCTTCTATCAGCAGCATTGGCCGGCGACGATGCTCACGACTTCGACGCATGACACAAAACGCAGCGAAGACGTGCGCGCGCGGATGGTCGCGATTTCGGAATTAGCGGACACGTGGCGCGGAGCGAGCACGCGTTGGCGCACGCTGAACCGCCGGGCGAAGAGCAAGATCGAAGAGGCCGAGGCGCCAGACGCGAACGAGGAATATTTGATCTACCAGACGCTGCTCGGTACCTGGCCGGTCGACGGCGACGGCAAACCCGTGGCAGAGGTGAGCGAAGAGTTCATCGGCCGCATCCAGGCCTACATGACGAAGGCCATGAAGGAGGCCAAGGTTAACACGAGCTGGATTCAGCCTAACGAGCAGTGGGACACGGCCACGAAAGACTTCATCGCACGCATCCTCGAGCCTGGCGCGAAGAATAAATTCATCCCGGCGTTCGTGCCCATGGCGGAAGAGATCGCCCGGCTCGGCGCGATCAACTCTCTCTCGCAGGTGATCCTCAAGCTCACCGCGCCGGGTGTTCCGGACATCTACCAGGGCAACGAAACCTGGGATTTCAGCCTCGTTGATCCGGACAATCGCCGCCCGGTCGACTACACTCTGCGACGCGACATGCTCGCGAGCCTAACGAATGCTCCGCCCGACGAGTTGCTGCACGCGTGGCCGGACGGACGGATCAAGATGTTCGTTACGCATCGGCTGCTGCGGTTCCGTCGTGACCACCCGGCGCTGTTCCTGCACGGCAGCTACACGCCCTTGTCGCTCACGGGTGCGTTCGCCGATTCATGCATTGCGTTCGCGCGCGAGCATGGAGACGAATGGTTAGTAGTGCTCGCCCCACGGTTGTCGTCGCGCGTTGGCTTTCCGGCAACTGGCGATCGCTGGCAGGATACCGCGTTGGAATTGCCAGCCGGTGCTGCACATGGCGGCGCGACGGACCTGTTTACTGGGCGTGAATTGAGCGTCAACGGCGACCGCTTAGCAGCGCGCGAAGCGATGGCCGTGGTGCCGTTCGCAGTCTACACAAACGTTCGTTAGGCTGAGCGCGCGGCCAATCCGGCCCAAGCGAAGAACGTGCTCACGTTCTCGAGCAATTCCGCGCCGAAAGACAGAAACGTGATCTGCGCCGAGGCGATCACGAGCATGACGCTGAGCAACAGCAGATTCATGAGGTAGATGATGACGAGGGAAAAAAAAGTGCCGTGATCGGTGAGATCTGTCTGGCTCTTGGGAATCATCCAGCAGGTGAAGGTAAAGTGGAACGCCCACGTGATGCCAATGACGGCGAAGAGAAGCCGGACGTACCCATGCATGTCAGTGAACGCGCTGAACGCCCCGAAGGAGGCTATCGCGATGACGCTGTAGAGCGGGAAGAAATAGGGTGCCAGTGCGATCCAGAAGTTATTGCGATCGGTAATAATATGGCCGCCGTGGCGAGCGACGCGGAACTGACTAACGCGGCCACCCATCAGCCAGACCCAGACGGCATGCGTGAGCTCATGACCGAAGACGTAGACCAACATTGGCCGCGGGAGTCCGAAAAACGCGATCAGCCAAAGCACTACGCCTAAAGAGAAGAACCAGAATTCTTCGCCCGCCCAAAGGTGCTCCGAAACCGCGGCGCGGGTGAAGACGGTAAAGAATGTCTGCGTCAGGAGCGCGCAGAACGGGAGCAGAAAAAGCGCTGCGACAAATTTGACCCAGCGCGTGGGCACCATCAGCGGCGACGCGTGCCTTTGCGGAGCAGCATACGAAGCCATCTGTCCACGCCGACGTGGCCGGCGCGATTTACGTGTTCTCGTGTTGTGATTCAGTCGAGCCAAAGCGGCCGCACAATACACACAACGCGCAGCGATTTGGAAGACTCACGAATCGTCATCCCGAGGCCGGCCAAGCGCGCCGAGGGATCTCGCATCCGGAGTGTTCACATTGAGACATTTAAGGGGTGGCGCGGACCGGTGGCCTCGGCGGAGTCGCTCGCAACTACGGAAACGTCAAAGCTGCGCGAGATCCTTCGGCTTCGCTCAGGATGACGAAGCGCTGACTGCGTCAAGGCACGCCGGGCAGCGAAACCGCCGCCCCTACACGCGGCCCATGTAATTGCCGGTCCGCGTGTCGATCTTGATCGTATCGCCTTCGTTGATGAAGAGCGGTACGTTAACGGTCTTGCCGCTCTCGAGCACTGCCGGCTTGGTGACGTTCGAAGCGGTATCACCGCGAAGACCTTCAGGCGCTTCGATCACTTTCAACTGCACGGATGAGGGCAATTCCACCTGGACCGCTTTGCCTTCCGTATAGAGGACTTCAACCTTCAAGTTCTCAACCAAATATTCCTTCGCGTCGCCGAGCAGATTGTCATTCAACGTGATCGTCTCGTAGGTCTCCGGATCCATGAAGTGATGGCCGGTGTTGTCCTTATAAGAGAACTCCAACTCCTGCCGATGCACATCGACGAGCTCGATTTTATCCGTTGATCCAAACCGCACATCCGCGCTCTTGCCCGTGCCGATATAGCGAATGATCGCCTGGACAAAGGCGCGTAGATTTCCGGGCGTGCGATGCTGCACATCGAGCACGATCGCGACGTTGCCGTTGTATTTGATTGCCTGTCCTTTGCGGAGGTCGTTCGCTGCTGCCATAGGGAGCTAGAGTGATAATTGAGAGTTGAGAGAATGACAAGCCGCCCGGGTGATTGTTGTCATCCCGAGCGAAGTCGAGGGATCCCGCGGAATCACGAAAGACGTCGCAGGTGATCCCGCGAGGTCTCTCCACTCCGCTTCGCTGCGGTCGAGATGACAATCAACCGGCTATAGCAGTTTCAGCTTCGTCAGATCCTGCGAGTCGACAATGCCGACCGGCACCTGATTTTCGTCGACGACGACGAGATCATCGATGCGATGGCGCTCGAGGAGATTCAGAACTTCTACGGCGAGTCTGTCCTGCTGGACGGTCACCGGGTTTAACGTCATCAGATCGGCCACGAGGCGCTCGCCGACCTTCGAGTCATTCTGAAAATGCCGCACGAAATCGCCGTGCGTGAAGATGCCCAACAGCTTCCCCTCACCGTCAGCGACGACGGCGGCGCCGGCGCGCACATCTGTCATTGATTTCAGCACCACCCGGATGCTCGCGTCGGGCGGCACGAGCGCGAGAGCCGCGCGTGGCCGCATCACCTGATGCACCCGCAAGAGCAGGCTGCGCCCGATCATTCCGGCCGGATGGAACCGTGCAAAGTCTTCCTTCTGAAAGCCGCGCGCCTCGAGCAGCACCATCGCGAGCGCGTCGCCCAGCGCGAGCATCACCGTCGTGCTCGAAGTCGGCGCGAGGTTCAACGGGCAGGCTTCTTGTTCGATATTTACGTCGAGAAACACGGCGCAGTTCTGCGCCAGCGTCGACGCCGGAGCTCCGCAGATCGCGATGATCTGCACCTGAAAGCGCGCCAACGCTGGCAAGATTCGGAGCAATTCCTCCGTCTCGCCGCTCGCACTCAAGGCGAGCACAACGTCGCCGTCGGCGACCATCCCGAGATCGCCGTGGAGTGCGTTCAACGAGTCAAGCACCACCGCGGGCGAGCCGGTGCTCGTCATCGTCGCTGCGATCTTGCTTCCGATGTGCCCGGACTTGCCGACGCCGAGGACAACGACCTTGCCACGTGCTTCGACCGCGCTCTTGATCAGCTCGACCGCACGGGTGAAATCATTCCCCAGCCGCTCGCGCAGCCGCTGTAGCTCGAGAATTTCGATGTCGAGCACACGTCTAGCCTGTTCAAGATACTGCATTGCCTGATAAGTGTGCGTGGACGACGAACACGCGGCAAGAGTTTGCGGCGCGATTCATATCTAGGAACGCATATGAAAAAATACCTTCTTCTCGGCCTTCTCATCGGTGCCGCTGCGGCCGGCACAGCCAACGCACAGAGCTTTAGTGCTCCCGCGAACCAGCCGAAAAAGCAGCCGACGGAGCGCCCCGTCGCCCCCGTGCGCGAGCGTGCGCCGGTCGGTGCTCTCCCTCGCGCCACGCGCGGGAATCCAATCCAGATGGTAAATCCGCGGGCGCCGAAGAAATATTACGGTACGCCAGACGAGACCGTGACTTACGACCAAAATAATCCGTCGCACGTAACCGGTATTATCTTGTTCGGGATTCGTTGGTAGGGCGAGTCGACGGACTGCGTTCGCGGTCGAATGCCCGTGTTGGCGAGACCGGAAGAGCCAGAGGCACGTCCAGTGGTCGCGTCGTATTGCGCGACCTTCCTGAAGCCGGAGATGCTCCACATCTATCGGCAAATCACTGCGCTTCGGCGCGTGCGACCGATCGTGATCGCGCGCAAACGGGAGTCAGCTGATCGGTTCCCGTTTGATGATCTAACGGTCGTCCCGAGACCAGCGACGCAGTTTCTCCGCCGAATCTGGTTCCGCCAATTGCGCGATGCACCATGGACGATCGGGCGGACCGAGACGCGGGCGATCACGGAGATCCTCGAGCGGAAGCAGGCGCACTTGC
>JALYXP010000182.1 GCA_030947045.1 Verrucomicrobiota bacterium
GCCGCTCGATAACGCGGCGATCAGCGAGCCGATCCTCGCCATGGCGCAAGCCAATCAGATCCCAGTGAAGCAGGTTTTCGAAGTCGACGCTTCGCGGCAATCGAATCGCGTCAGCGCAAACGTTGCGGGTTTTCTGGGCACGACGCGAATCGCGCTAAACGACAATCTGTTGAAGCAATGCACGCTGCCGGAAATCCGCTACGTCATGTCTCACGAGATGGGGCACTACGTGCTGAATCACATCACAAAGTTTCTCGTTAACTTCACGCTGCTGTCGTTGGTCGCATTTGCTCTGGCCCGCGTCGGCTTTGACGCAGGAGTGCGGCGCTGGGGCGATCGGTGGGGCGTGCGCGGCATCGCCGATCCTGCGGGGCTGCCACTGCTCATGCTGGTCGTCGGCGCCATCATGTTCGTGCTGACGCCAGTGCGTAACACCATCACGCGCGTCTCCGAAGTGGAAGCCGACGCATTCGGCATCAATACCTCACGAGAGCCCGACGGCATGGCGGCAGTGGCGTTAAAGCTCGGCACGTATAGGAAGCTCGATCCTTCGCCGGCCGAAGAGTTCGTCTTTTTCGATCACCCGAGCGGTCGCGCCCGTATCCGTATGGCGATGGAATGGAAGGCGGCGAACCTCCCCGCCGGCACGACCAATGCGACTGCTCAGTAGCAGCATTTTCGCGGCGCTGGCTGCGTCAACGTTGTCCGCTGCGGCGGCTCCCGAAAGCGCGAGCGTCATTTTCGTTAACGGCAATATTTACACCGGTAACGATCGTCAACCGCATGCCGAAGCCATCGCAGTCAGTGGCGATCGAATCATTTTTGTCGGCTCGACCGACGAAGCCCGAAAACGCGCGGCTAACGAGACGCGAATCGTTGATCTTCACGGGAACACGGTTCTGCCCGGGCTGACGGACGCGCATTGCCACATCTTCGGCGTCGGCGAACGCGAGATGCATTTGAACCTCGAAGGGAGCAACAGCCGCGAAGAATTCTTGGCGCGCGTCAAAGAACGTGTGTCCCAAACCGAGCCGGGAAAGTGGATCACTGGCCGCGGCTGGATTGAAACGTTCTGGAAACCGCCGCAGTTCCCCACGGCTGCTGATCTCGACGCAATCGCGCCCGATAAGCCTGTCTTCCTCACGCGTGCCGATGGTCATGCCGCCGTGGCGAACAGCGCGGCATTAAAGATTGCCGGCATCACCGCCGAAACGCCGAATCCGTTCGGGGGCGAGATTCTCAAGGACGCTGCGAGTGGTGCGCCGACGGGTATGCTGGTCGACCATGCGAAGGAGCTCGTCGCACAGCACATCCCCGGCCCAAGCGCCGCCGATAAGGAACAGGAGCTTTTACTCGGCGCGAAACGCGAGGTCGAGCTGGGCTGGTGCGAAGTGCAAAACCCTGGCAGCGATCTCGGCGAAGTCGCGATCATGCGGCGTCTTCTCGGCGAAGGAAAAGTGAAGCTGCGTATCTACAATGCCGTCTCGGGACCGGGCGAAGCAGCCGATCGATTACTGAGCGAAGGAGCGACCCTGCCGTCCCATGGCAGCCGCTTTACGCAGCGCACGATCAAGTTCTACGCGGACGGAGCGCTTGGTTCGCGCGGCGCTGCGTTGCTCGAAAAATATGCTGACGCGGACAGCTCGGGTTTCCTGACCAACGATCCCGAAAAATTGCGACCTGTGTTCGAACGCGCGTTGCGTCAGGGCATTCAGGTGCAGACTCACGCGATCGGTGACCGCGCGAATCGAGTCGTGCTGGATCTCTACGCGGACGCATTCAAGAAGATCGCGCCTAACGAGCGCAAGGTGCGCGAACCGCGCTGGCGAATCGAGCATGCGCAGATCATCAACGCTGCCGATATTCCGCGTTTCGCGAAGCTCGGCGTGATCCCTTCAATGCAGCCGTCGCACGCGATCAGCGATCTTTTCTTTGCGCCGAGCCGGCTCGGGCAGGAGCGTCTCAGTGGCGCATACGCGTGGCAGAGTTTGATCAAGAGCGGCGCGATCATCCCTGGCGGCTCAGACGCGCCGGTCGAACGCGGTGAACCGATGATCGAATTCTATGCAGCGGTTGCGCGAAAAAGTCAGGACGGGTTCACCGGCGAAGGTTGGCATCCGGAACAGGCAGTCACGCGCGAGCAGGCGCTGAAGATGTTTACCGCGTGGCCCGCTTATGCGGCGTTCGAGGAGAAGGACAAAGGTTCAATCGAACCTGGAAAGCTGGCAGATTTGACGATGTTATCTGCCGACATCATGAAGATCCCCGAGCGGGAGATTCTGCAAACGCGCTGCAACATGACAGTGGTCGGCGGCGAAATTGTTTACGAGGCGCCGTCGTTGTAGTGGAAGATTTCTGGAGCCTAGGGGGTTCGAACCCCTGACCCCCGCAATGCCATTGCGGTGCTCTACCAACTGAGCTAAGACCCCGAACTGAGGCAG